>NZ_JAGHQV010000287.1:0-917 GCF_017744175.1 Thalassotalea sp. G20_0
GTGACGTCGGCTCGCTGTCCGTTACGGTCACTGCCAGTGATGGCCTGGCCAGCGCCTCGGACACCTTTACCCTGGCGGTAGCGGCCGACCCCGCGACCCCACCGGCGGACAATCAGGCACCCGAGTTGCAGGCCTTCCCCGGTGCCGATGCGCTGGCGGCCTTTGCCCTGGCGGGCAGCAGCGGTGATGTGGCTGCCGATCTGACCGACCACGGCCACCAACTGACCTTCAACAGCGGCGTCAGCCACAGTGACTCGGGCGTTCAACTGAACAGCGCCGGTGGTTCCATCGGGGCAATCACCCTTGACGGGACGATGACCATTGCCACCACCTTTACCTACCACAGCCACGGCAACTGGGCACGGGTGGTTGACCTGGGGAACGGTGCCGGCACCGATAATATTCTGATCGCCAGTCCATCGGAAGGACGAATAGAGGCCCAGATTTTCCACGGTGACAGCATTGTTGGCTCGGTGGCGTTTGATAACTTCTACACCCTGGGTGAAGCCTTCCACCTGGCCCTGACGGTGGATGCTGATGGCCATATGCACCTGTACAAGAACGGTGTTGAAGTGGCGGACAATCCCGGCCAGGGACCCGCCGGTATCGAGTTGACCAGCAACCTGGTCGGTGCCAGTAACTGGCCACAGGATGCCGCCACGGATGGCACCATCAAGGACCTGATGATCCTCGACAGCACCCTGTCGGCCAGTGACGTCAGTGAGCTTTACCAGCTCGCCCAGAGCGACGACCTGCAGGCCTTCGTGACCCCGCTGGGCATCAATGAAAGTGCCCAGCCGGGCACCGTGGTGGGGCAGGTGTCGGCCAGTGACGCCGATGGTGATAGCCTGACCTTCAGCCTCACCGACGACGCCGGTGGTCTGTTTGCCATTGATGCCAATACCGGCGCAATCCGT
>NZ_JAGHQV010000288.1:0-912 GCF_017744175.1 Thalassotalea sp. G20_0
GGCTTTGGTTGTCACATGGGGCAACAGCGCGGCTACGGCCTGTTTGAGCTTCGGTGTTTTCTCCAGCTCCAGCCCATTGTCCACCAGTTTCGCCACAGCCCACAGCAGGTTAGCAATACCTTGAGTGTTAAATTGGTCTTTGTCTTCTTTTGATTTGGCTTTGGTTTTCACATAGGCCAAGAGTGCGGCCACGGCCTCTTTTAGCTTCGGTGTCTTCTCAAACTCCAGACCATTGTCCACCAGTTTCGCCATGGCCCACAGTAGATTGGCGACTTCCTGTGGCTTGAAGTGGTCTACTTTTGATTCGGCTATTGTTTTCACATGGGGAAACAACGTGGCGACGGCCTCTTTGAGCTTCGGTGTTTTCTCAGGTTCCAGCCCGTTGTCCAACAGTTTCGCCAAGGCCCACAGCAGGTTGGCGATATGCTGAGGATTAAAGTGGTCTTTCTCTTCTTTTGATTCGGCTTTGGCTTTCACCCGGGGCAGCAGCGCGACGACAGCTTCTTTGAGCATCGGTGTTTTCTCAGGTTCCAGCCCATTGTCCAACAGTTTCGCCAAGGCCCACAGCAGGTTGGCAACTTCCTGTACGTTGAAGTGGTCTTTCTCTGCTTTTGATTCGGCTTTGGTTTTCACCCGGGGCAGCAGCGCGGCCACGGCCTCTTTGAGCTGCGCTACCTTCTCCAGCTCCAGCCCATTGTCTACCAGTTTCGCCAGAGTCCACAGCAGGTTGGCGGTAGCCTGGGGGTTGAAGTGGTCTTTCTCTTCTTTTGATTCGGCTTTGGCTTTCACATGGGGCAACAGCGCGGCTACCGCCCCTTTGAGCTTTGGTGTCTTCTCCATCCCGTTGTCCACCAATTTCGCCACTGCCCACAGCAGGTTGGAGATATGCTGAGGAATCAAATGGTCTTTCTC
>NZ_JAGHQV010000289.1:0-910 GCF_017744175.1 Thalassotalea sp. G20_0
AAGGAAGGGAGCCCAGCACTATCCAGGTTAATGACGGGCTGTAAAAATACATCACCACAAAAAATACGACAGTAAACACCAGATCGATGCAAAGCGTCAGGGCTGAGCCGGTAATAAACTCCCGGATGGTGTCCAGTTCCCGGACCCGGGCAACGGTGTCGCCAACCCGACGGGCCTGAAAGAAAGCGATGGGGAGACGGAGCAAATGGTTAAACAGTCGAGAGCCCAGCACCACATCAACACGGTTGGTAGTATGACTGAATACATAGGTACGCAGACCGTTAAGCAGCACATCAAAGACCGATATCACCAGCAAGCCGAAAGCAAGAACATCGAGTGTGGTCAACCCTTTATGGGTTAGCACCTTATCGATCACCACCTGAAAAAACAGAGGGGTTATCAGCGCAAATAGCTGAATAAAGAACGAAGCAATCAGTACTTCTGCCAGTAGCTTCTTATGTTTAAGAATCGCCGGAATAAACCAGCTGAAGTCAAACTTATCGCTGATCCCTGGCAATAGGGATCGTTTGGTCATCAGGAAGACATGAGTCCCCAGCAGAGATTCCAAGACATCGGAGGATACCGTTTCAGGCGTACCCTTAAGTGGATCCTGAATCAGTGTTTTGCCATCATGAACACGGGCAATGATAAAATAGTGGCCGTCTGCATGTTGTGCAATGGCTGGTAAGGGAATACGGTCAAGAGACTGGACATCCGCCTTGATTTTGCGGGCTTTCAGCTTGAGAAATTTGGCGGCTCTTAAAAGGCCGTTATCATTCAGAGGGGTCGCTGAATCAGTAAACTGATGCTTTAGCTGCGCAGCATCTGCAGCCAAACCATGAAATCGGGCAAGCGACACCAGACAGAAGACTGCCGCATCTGTACGTCTTACATCCATGTGTATCCATAC
>NZ_JAGHQV010000028.1:0-84076 GCF_017744175.1 Thalassotalea sp. G20_0
AAAAAGGCTGTAGCCGCGCTGTTGCCCCACGTTAACGCACAGAAAGCTAACTTTAAACCACAGGAAATCGGCAACCTGCTGTGGGCCATGGCGAAATTGGTGGACAACGGTCAGGAGCGGACACCAGAGCTCAACGAGGCCGTGGCTGAGCTGCTGCCCTACGTAAACACACAGAAGTACCAATTTATTCCTCAGCATATCGCCAACCTGCTGTGGGCCATGACGAAATTGGTGGACAACGGTCAGGAGCGGACACCAGAACTCAAAGAGACCGTAGCTGCGCTGTTGCCCCGCGTGAACGCACAGAAAGAGCAGTTTAATGCCCAGGGCATCACCAACCTCCTATGGGCCATGGCGAAACTGGTGGACACCGGGCAGGAGCAGACAACAGAGTTCAAGGAGGCCGTGACTGCGCTGTTGCCTCGCGTGAACGCACAGAAAGACCAATTTATTCCTAAGCATATCGCCAACCTGCTGTGGGCCATCACGAAACTGGTGGACAACGGGCAGGAGCGGACACCAGATCTCAACGAGGCCGTGGCCGCACTGTTGCCCCACGTGAATTCACAGAAAGACCAATTTAATCCTCAGAATATCGCCAACCTGCTGTGGGCCATGGCGAAACTGGTAGATAACGGGCAGGAGCGAACACCAGGTCTCAACGAGACCGTGGCCGTGCTGTTGCCCCACGTGAACGCACAGAAAGCTAACTTTAACCCACAGGAAATCGCCAACCTGCTGTGGGCCATGGCGAAACTGGGTGAACTCGCTGAGCTGAATGTGGTTACCTCTACATTCGAATCTCTTGTCTACCGAATCAGAGAAAGCCCTCAGCTCTCTAAGCAAGATATATCGATGTCTCTCTGGGGCGTAATGGTATGCTGTGCCAGGTTGTCTATGGTCTCCAATGCCAATAAAAATAACGTGCTTGAAAAGCACATGGATGACCTGTTTACTCGCCTGGAAAATACATGCCCGGACAATGAAAAGGATCAACACATCATTGCCATGGCCGCCAGTTGGCTTGGCAGACCATGTCTGATCGTCCCCCATTACCAGACAACCATTTCAAAACCTCAATCCGACTTCCGCGATCAACTCCAATCATGCATACCCTCTTTGAAGATTGAAGAAGAAAAGAGTATGAACTCATTACCTCCGGTTGACCTGCTTCTGCCAGATCACAACATAGTGATTGAAGTTCAGGGCCCCTCTCATTACGTGGGTGGTGATTTCAACACCAGGAATGGTTCGACTCTGCTTAAAATCGCACTGTTGCAAAAAGCAGGATTTGAGGTGATTGAAATCCCGGCTAACCAGCTTTTGAGCAACGATTTAATGAAACCCTATATTGATCAAATAAAGATCAGAATAGGCATCCCGCCACAGGGTCATGACTCTGTATCACTTAAAAGAAGGTGGACAGGTGCTGCATGGGTTACTGGTGAAGAACATTTCGCAGAGCAAACCAACCCGGCAAAGAGGAAGAAAACAAACAGTCAGTAATCGCCTTCCTCCCACCATGACTCAAGTAAACTTTTCCGCAAAATGAACTTCTGAGCAGAACAGCAGTCTGCTTTTTATATTTTCATGAATTAATGAAATATAATTATGGATAGAAGTTCTGCCGGTATCAGTGGTCAATACGCAAGATCAGATAATGATTATAACCGACCAGGTGGCCATGCTACTTCTTCCAGGCGTGGTCGATACAGACATAGCACGGTCAGGCAGTGGGATGATACCCCACGCACAAACCCGGGGCGTAATAAATTTTACCGTTCTGCTGACACACGCCATTCTCAACATCTACAGCGCCGTTCAGTAAACCCTGCTCAAGATTTTAACGCGCTCATCAAACCAGAAATAATGGATGATCTGGTGCGTAAATCGGACCGTTTCGGTCATCGCTATGATGGGAGAAATCACGGCCTGTATGCCAATTCAATTAAACAATACACATCCGCTGCGAAAAGACCGTTAAATCGAGCGGAACAAAGCCAGCTGATAGGTCTGCTGGAAAATTTTACCATAACACGGCGTTGGGACTGGCGAAGCCTGACGACAACACTCCATTCATTGACTTCAGCAGGTGTTTTTACCCTTCATAAACCCATGGATGAGCGTGTTCAGCTCACTCAAGCTGCCTTATTATCGACGCTACTGGATGCAATAATATTCAAGTGCAACCAAAAACCTGAAGCCAGTGATATTAGTGCTCAGGGTATCGCTAACCAGCTGTGGGCCATGGCGAAACTGGTGGACAACGGGCAGGAGCAGACACCAGGGCTCAAAGAGTCCGTGGCCACCCTATTGCCCCGTATAAAGGCACAGAAAGCGAACTTTACACCACAGGAAAACGTCAACTTGCTGTGGGCCATGGCGAAACTGTTGGACAACGGGCACGAGCAGACACCAGAATTCAAAGAGGCCATGGCCGCGCTGTTGCCTTGCGTCAACGCTCAGAAAGGCCAATTTAATGCCCAGGGTATCCCCAACCTGCTGTGGGCCATGGCGAAACTGGTGGACAACGGGCAGGAGCCAACACCAGGGCTCAACGAGGCTGTGGTCGCGCTGTTGCCCCTCGTGAACGCACAGAAAGACCAATTTAATGCCCAGGGTATTGCCAACCTGCTGTGGGCCACGGCCAAACTGGGTGAACTCGTTGAACTGAACGTGGCTACCTCTACGTTCGAATCGCTTGTCTATCGAATGCGTAAGAACCTTCAGTTTTCTCAGGAAGAGATATCGATGTCTCTCTGGGGAGTCATGGTATGCTGTGCCAGGTTGGCTCTAGACTCCAATGCCAATAAAAATAACGTGCTTGAAAAGCATATGGATGACCTGTTGACTCGCCTGGAAAATACCTCGCCAGATAATAAAGAGGATCGATCCATCATGATCATGGCCGCAAGTTGGCTTGGCAGAACGTGTCCGGTCGTCCGCCATTACCACAAAGCCATTTCAAAAACCCAGGCCGACTTCCGCTATCAACTCCAATCATGCATTCCATCTTTGCGGATTGAAGAAGAAAAGAGCCTGAACTCATTACCTCCGGTTGACCTGCTTCTGCCAGATCACAACATGGTGATTGAAGTTCAGGGACCGTCTCATTACGTGGGTGGTGATTTCAACACCAGGAATGGTTCGACTTTGCTGAAAATCGCACTGTTGCAAAAAGCAGGATTTGAGGTCATTGAAATCCCGGCTAATCAGCTTTTGAACAACGATTTAATGAAACCCTATATTGATCAAATAAAGACCAGGATAGGCATCCCCCCACAGGAGCATGGCTCTGTATCATTTAATAGAGGGTGGGCAGATGCTGCATACGTGACTGGTGAAGAACATTTAGAAGAACAAACCAATCCAGCAAAAAAGAAGAAGAGAAGAAGAAAAAGAACAGCCAGTAATCGCCTTCCCCCCTTCATGACTCAAGTAAACTTTGCCGCACAATGAACTTCTGGGCAGAACAGCAGTCTGCATTTTATATTTTCATGAATTAATGAAATATAATTATGGATAAAAATTCTGCTGGTATCAGTGGTCAATACACAAGATCAAAAAACAGTTGCAACCAACCGAATGGCCATACCCCTTCTTCAGGGCGTGGGCGATACAGACATGCCACAGTCAGACAATGGGAAACCCTTCCCCGCACTGCACCGGGTCGCAATGAATTTTATCAGTCTTCTGGCACACGCTCTTATCAACATCTACAGTGCCGTTCAGTAAACTCTGCTCAAGATTTTAATGCCCTCATCAAACAGGAAATAATGGATGATCTGGTGAGTAAATCGAATCGTTTCGGTCATCGCTATGATGGGAGAAATCACGGGCACTATGCCAGTTCAATTAAAAAATACACGTTAGCTGTTCAAAGACCGTTAAATCGAACAGAACAAAGCCAGCTGATGCATTTGCTGCAAAATTTCACAGCAACCCGGAGCTGGAATTGGCGAAGCCTGACGACAACATTTCATTCATTTACTTCAGCGGGTGTTTTTACCCTTCATAAACCCATGGATGGGCATGTTAAGCTCACTCAAGCTGCCTTATTGTCAACGCTACTTGATGCAATAATATTTAACTGCAACCAAAAACCTGAAGCCAGGGATATTGATGCCCCGGGAATCGCCAACCTGCTGTGGGCCATGGCGAAACTGGTGGACAACGGGCCGGAGCGGATACCAGAGTTCAAAGAGGCCGTGGCCGTGTTGTTGCCCCATGTGAACGCACAGAAAAAACAATTTATTCCTCAGGGAATCGCCAACCTGCTATGGGCCATGGCAAAACTGGTGGACAACGGACAGGAGCGGACACCAGGGCTCAACGAGGCCGTGGCCGCCTTGTTGCCCCAGGTGATCGCTCAGAAAGCTGACTTTACACCACAAGAAATCGCCAACCTGCTATGGGCCATGGCAAAACTGGTAGACAACGGGCAGGAGCGGACACCAGGGCTCAACGAGGCCGTGGCCGCCTTGTTGCCCCAAGTGATCGCTCAGAAAACTAACTTTACACAACAGGGTATCACCAACCTCCTATGGGCCATGGCAAAACTGGTGGACAACGGGCAGGAACGGACGCCAGAGCTCAACGAGGCCGTTGCCTCGCTGTTGCACCACGTGAACACACAGAAAGACCAATTTATTCCTCAGCATATCGCCAACCTGCTGTGGGCCATGGCGAAACTGGTGGATAACGGGCAGGAGCAGACGCCAGAACTCAACGAGGCTGTGGTTGCGCTGTTGCCCTGGGTGAACGCACAGAAAGCGCACTTTAAACCACAGGAAATGACCAACCTGCTGTGGGCCATGGCGAAACTGGTGGATAACGGGCAGGAGCGGATACCAGAGCTCAACGAGGCCGTGGCCGTGTTGTTGCCCCATGTGAACGCACAGAAAGAACAATTTATTCCTCAGGGAATCGCCAACCTGCTGTGGGCCATGGCGAAACTGGTGGACAACGGGCAGGAGCGGACGCCAGAGCTCAACGAGGCCGTTGCCTCGCTGTTGCACCACGTGAACACACAGAAAGACCAATTTATTCCTCAGCATATCGCCAACCTGCTGTGGGCCATGGCGAAACTGGTGAACAACGGGCAGGAGTGGACACCAGAGTTCAACAAGGCCGTGGCCGTGCTGTTGCCCCACGTGAACGCACAGAAAGCTAACTTTAAACCTCAGGAAATCGCCAACCTGCTGTGGGCCATGGCGAAACTGGTGGACAACGGGCAGGAGCCGACACCAGAGCTCAAAAGGGCCTTGGCCGCGCTGTTGCCCCACGTGAACGCACAGAAAGACCAATTTATTCCTCAGCATATCGCCAACCTGCTATGGACCATGGCGAAACTGGTGGAAAATACGCAGCAGCAGACACCAGGGCTCAACGAAGCAGTGGCCGCCCTGCTGCCTCTCGTGAACGCGCAGAAAGACCAATTTATTCCTCAGCATATCGCCAACCTGCTGTGGGCCATGGCGAAACTGGTGGACAACGGGCAGGAGCAGACACCAGGGCTCAAAATGGCCGTGGCCGTGCTGTTGCCCCTCGTGAGCGCACAGAAAGACCAATTTAAGGCCCAGGGCATCGCCAACCTGCTGTGGGCCCTGGCAAAACTGGTGGACAACGGGCAGGCACAGACACCAGAACTCAAAGAGACCGTGGCCGCGCTGTTGCCCCACGTGAACGCACAGAAAGCTCACTTTAAACCACAGGGTATCGCTAACCTGCTGTGGGCCATGGCGAAACTGGTGGACAGCGGGCAGAAGCAGACACCAGAACTCAAAGAGGCCGTGGCCGCGCTGTTGCCCCACGTGAACGCACAGAAAGACCAATTTTTTCCTCAGCAAACTGCCAACCTGCTGTGGGCCATGGCGAAACTGGTGGACAAAGGGCTGGAGAAAACACCAGAGCTCAACGAGGCCGTGGCTGCCCTGTTGCCCCACGTAAATGCACAGAAAGAACAATTTATTCCCCAGCATATCACCAACCTGCTGTGGGCCATGGCAAAACTTGTGGGCAACGGGTACGAACAGACACCAGTGTTCAACGAAGCGGTGGCTGCGCTGTTGACCTGCGTGAGCGGACAGAAAGACCAATTTAATGCCCAGGGTATTGCCAACCTGCTGTGGGCCACGGCCAAACTGGGTGAACTCATTGAGCTGAACCTGGCTACCTCTACGTTCGAATCGCTTGTCTATCGAATCAGTGAGAAGCTTCAGTTTTCTCAGGAAGAGATATCGATGTCTCTCTGGGGAGTCATGGTATGCTGTGCCAGGTTGTCTCTAGACTCCAATGCCAATAAAAATAACGTGCTTGAAAAACACATGGACGACCTGTTTACCCGTCTGGAAAATACATTCCTGCACAATGAAGAGGATCAACGCACCATTGTCCTGGCCGCAAGTTGGCTTGGCAGAGCGTGTCCAGTCGTCCCCCATTACCAGACAACCATTTCAAATACCCAAGCCGACTTCCGCGATCAACTCCAATCATCTATTCCATCTTTGAAGATTGAAGAAGAAAAGAGTCTGAACTCATTACCTCCGGTTGACCTGCTGCTGACAGATCACAACATGGTTCTTGAAGTTCAGGGACCGGGTCATTACGTAGGTGGTGATTTCAAAACCAGGAATGGTTCGACTCTGCTGAAAATTGCACTGTTGCAAAAAGCAGGATTTGAGGTCATTGAAATTCCGGTTAACAGGCTCTTGAGTCAGGATTTAATGAAACCATACATTGATCAAATAAAGACCAGAATAGGCATTCCGCCACAGGAGCATGGCTCTGTATCACTTAAAAGAGGTTGGGCAGGTGCTGCATACGTGACTGCCGAAGAACATTTAGAAGAAAAAACCAACCCGGCAAAGAGGAAGAAAACAAGCAGCCATTAATCGCCTTCTTCCCATCATGACTCAAGTAAACTTTTCCGCACAATGAACTTCTGAACTGAACAGCAGTCTGCTTTTTATATTTTCATGAATTAATGAAATATAATTATGGACAGAAGCTCTGCCGGTATCAGTGGTCAATACGCAAGATCCGATAATGATTATAACCGACCAGGTGGCCATGCTACTTCTTCAAGGCGTGGACGATACAGACATGCCACGGTCAGGCAGTGGGATAATACCCCACGCACAAACCCGGGGCGTAATAAATTTTACCGTTCTTCTGACGCACGCCCTTCTCAACATCTACAGCGCCGTTCAGTAAACCCTGCTCAAGATTTTAGCGCGCTCATCAAACCAGAAATAATGGATGATCTGGTGCGTAAATCGAACCGTTTCGGTCATCGCTATGATGGGAGAAATCACGGCCTGTATGCCAATTCAATTAAACAATACACATCCGCTGCGAAAAGACCGTTAAATCGAGCAGAACAAAGCCAGCTGATGCGTTTGCTGCAAAATTTCGCAGCAACACGGAGCTGGAATTGGCGAAGCCTGACGACAACACTTCACTCATTGACTTCAGCGGGCGTTTTTACCCTTCATAAACCCATGGATGAGCAAGTTAAACTTACTCAGACTACCTTATTGTCAACACTTCTTGATGCAATAATATTCAAGTGCAACCAAAAACCTCCAGCCAGGGATATTGATGCTCAGGGTGTCGCCAACCTGTTGTGGGCCATGGCGAAACTGTTGGACAATGGGCAGGAGCGTACACCAGAGCTCAAAGAAGCCGTGGCCGTGTTGTTGCCCCATGTGAACGCACAGGAAAAACAATTTATTCCTCAGGGAATCGCCAACCTGCTGTGGGCCATGGCCAAACTGGTGGACATCGGGCAGGAGCGGACGCCAGAGTTCAAGGAGGCCGTGGCTTCGCTGTTGCCCCATGTGAACGCACAGAAAGACCAATTCAATACCCAGAGTATTGCCAACCTGCTGTGGGCCATCGCGAAACTGTCGGACAACGGCCAGAAGTGGGTACCGGAGTTCAATGAGGCCGTAGCCGTGCTGCTGCACCACGTGAACGTACAAAAAGCAAACTTTAAACCACTGGGTATCGCCAACCTGCTGTGGGCCATAGCGAAACTGGTCGACAACCGCCAGGAGTGGACACCAGGGCTCAACGAGGCCGTGGCCGCCCTGTTGCCCCACGTAAACGCACAGAAAGACCAATTTATTCCTCAGGGTATCGCTAACCTGCTGTGGGCCCTGGCGAAACTGGTGGACAACGGGCAGGAGCAGACAACAGAACTCAAAGAGGCTGTGTCTGCGCTGTTGACACACGTAAACAAACAAAAAGCTTGCTCTAAACCACAGGAAATCGCCAGCCTGATATGGGCCATGGCGAAACTGGTGGACAACGGGCTGGAGCCGACACCAGAGCTCAACGAGGCCGTGGCCGTGCTGTTGCCCCAGGTGAACGCACAGAAAGATCAGTTTATTCCTCAGCATATCGCCAATCTGCTGTGGGCCATGGCGAAACTGGTGGACAACGGGCAGGAGCCGACACCAGAGCTCAACGAGGCCATGACCGTGCTGTTGCCCCAAGTGAACGCAAAGAAAGACCAGTTTATTCCTCAGCATATCGCCAATCTGCTGTGGGCCATGGCGAAACTGGTGGACAACGGGCAGGAGAAGACACCAGAGCTCAACGAGGCCGTGGCCGCGCTGTTGCCCCTCGTGAACGCACGGAAAGACCAATTTATTCCTCAGCACATCGCCAACCTGCTGTGGGCCATGGCGAAACTGGTGGACAACGGGCAGGAGCAGACACCAGAAATCAACAAGGCCGTGGACGCGCTGTTGCCCCAAGTAAATGCACATAAAGACCAATTTATTCCTCAGCACATCGCCAACCTGCTGTGGGCCCTGGCGAAACTGGTGGACAACGGGCAGGAAAAGATACCAGCGCTCAATGAGGCGTTGGCCGCCCTGTTGCCCCGCGTGAATGCCCGGAAAAACCAATTTATTCCTCAGCATATCGCCAACCTGCTGTGGGCCATGGCAAAACTGGTGGACAACGGGGAGTTGACACCAGAGTTCAAAGAAGCCGTCGCCGCGTTGTTGCCCCGGGTGAACGCACAGAAAGACCAATTTATTCCTCAGCATATCGCCAACCTGCTGTGGGCCATGACGAAACTGATGGACAACGGGCATGAACGGACACCAGCGCTCAACGACGCTGTGGCGGCGTTGTTGCCCTGCGTGAACGCACAGAAAGACCAGTTTAGCCCTCAGAATATCGCCAACCTGCTGTGGACCATGGCAAAACTGCTGGACAACGGGCAAGAGCAGATACCTGGTCTCAACGAGGCCGTGGCCCCGTTGTTGCCCCGGGTGAACGCACAAAAAGCTAACTTTACACCACAGGAAATCGCCAACATGCTGTGGGCCACTGCGAAACTGGGTGAGCTCGTTGAGCTGGACGTGCTTACCTCTATGTTCGAATCGCTTGTCTACCTGATCAGTGAAAACCCTCAGATCTGTCAGCAAGAGCTATCAATGTCTCTCTGGGGCCTAATGACATGCGGTGCCAGGTTGTCTCTGGTCCCCAATGCTAATAAAAATAACGTGCTTGAAAAGCACATGAAGGACCTGTTTACTGGCCTGGAAAATCTCCCCCCGGACAATGAAAAGGATCAACGCGTCATTGCCATGGCCGCCAGTTGGCTTGGCAGACCGTTTCCGTTCGTCCCCCATTACCAGGCGACCATTTCAGAACCTCAAACTTTCTTCCGCGATCAACTCCAATCATGCATTCCCTCTTTGAAGATTGAAGAAGAAAAGAGTTTGAACTTATTACCTCCGGTTGACCTGTTTCTGCCAGATCACAACATTGCGATTGAAATTCAGGGACCATTTCATTACGTGAATGGTGATTTCAAAACCAGGAATGGTTCGACTCTGCTGAAAATCGCACTGCTGAAAAAATCAGGATTTGAGGTCATTGAAATCCCGGTCAACATGCTTTGGAATCAGGACTTAATGAAACCCTATATTGATCAAATAAAGACCAGGATAGGCATCCCCCCACAGGAGCATGGCTCTGTATCATTTAATAGAGGGTGGGCAGATGCTGCATGCGTGGCTGGTGAAGAACATTTAGAAGAGCAAACCAGTCCAGCAAAAAAGAAGAAGAGAAGAAGAAAACAAGCAGCCAGTAATCGCCTACCTCCCATCATGACTCAAGTAAACTTTTTTGCAAAATGAACTTCTGAGCAGAACAGCGGTCTGCTTTTTATATTTTCATGAATTAATGAAATATAATTATGGATAGAAGTTCTGCTGGTATCAGTGATCAATACACAAGACAAGATAACGGTTACAACCAACCGATTGGCCACGCCCCTTCTTCAGGGCGTGGGCGGTATAGGCATGCCACAGTCAGACAGTGGGATAGTCACCCCCGCTCTACCCCGGGATGTAATGAATTTCACCATTCTTCTGGCACACGCCCTTCTCAATATTTAATTCACCGTTCAGTCAACTCTGCTCAAGATTTTAATGCCCTCATCAAACAGGAAATAATGGATGATCTGGTGAGTAAATCGGAACGTTTCGGTCATCGCTATGATGGGAGAGATCACGGCCTATATGCCAGTTCAGTTAAAAAATACACGTTAGCGGCTAAAAGACCGTTAAATCGAGGGGAACAAAGCCAGCTGATGGGTTTGCTGCAAAATTTCACAGCAACCCGGAGCTGGAATTGGCGAAGCCTGACGACAACAATGCACTCATTGACTTCAGCGGGTGTTTTTACCCCTCATCAACCCATGGATGAGCGTGTTAAGAGTACTCAAGCTGCCTTATTGTCAACGCTACTGGATGTAATAAGATTCAAGTGCAACCAAAAACCTCCAGCCTGGGATATTGATGCCCTGGGAATCACCAACCTGCTGTGGGCCATGGCAAAACTACTGGACAACGGGCTGGGGCTTACTCCAGAGTTCAAAGAGGCCGTGGTTGCGCTGTTGCCCCACGTGAACGCACAGAAAGCTCACTTTCAACCACAGGACGTCACCAACCTGGTGTGGGCCATGGCAAAACTGCTGGACAACGGCCAGAAGCATACAGCAGAGTTCGAAGAGGCTGTGGCCGCTCTGTTGCACCTCGTCAACGCACAGAAAGACCAATTTAATGCCCAGGCCATCGCCAACCTGCTATGGGCCATGGCGAAACTGGTGGACAACGGCCAGGAGCAGACACCAGATCTCAAAAAGGCCGTGGCCGCGCTGTTGCCCAGCGTGAACGCACGGAAAGACCAATTTATTCCTCAGGCTATCGCCAACCTGCTATGGGCCACGGCCAAACTGGTGGACAACGGCCAGGAGCAGACATCAGATCTCAAAGAGGCCGTGGCCGCGCTATTGCCCAGCGTGAACGCACAGAAAGACCAATTTATTCCTCAGGCTATCGCCAACCTGCTGTGGGCCATGGCAAAACTGGTGGACAACGGGCAGGAGCAGACACCAGAGTTCAACGAGGCCGTGGCCGCGCTGCTGGCCAATGTGAAAACCAAAGCCGAATCAAAAGAAGAGAAAGGCCACTTTATTCCTCAGCACATCACCAACCTGCTGTGGGCCATGGCGAAAATGGTGGACAACGGGCAGGTGCACACACCAGAGCTTAAAGAGGCCGTGGCCGCGCTGTTGCCCCACGTGAACGCACAGAAAGACCGATTTAATGCCCAGGCCATCGTTAACCTGCTATGGGCCATGGCGAAACTGGTGGACATCGGGCAGGAGCATACACCAGAGCTCAAAGTGGCCGTGGCCGCGCTGTTGCCCCACGTGAACGAACAAAAAGACCCATTTAATCACCAGGGTATCGCCAACCTGCTCTGGGCCATGGCGAAACTGGTGGACAACGGGTACAAACAGACACCAGAGCTCAAAAAGGCTGTGGCCGCGCTGTTGCACTGCGTGAACGAACAGAAAGACCCATTTAATCACCAGGGTATCGCCAACCTGCTCTGGGCCATGGCGAAACTGGTGGACAACGGGTACAAACAGACACCAGAGTTCAACGAAACGGTGATTGCGCTGTTGCCCCACGTGAACGTACAAGAAGCTAACTTTAAACCACAGGAAATCGCCAACCTGCTGTGGGCCTTGGCGAAACTGGTGGACAACGGGCAGAAACGGACGCCAAAGATCGAAGCGACCGTGGCCGCATTGTTGCCCCTCGTGAACAAACAGAAAGCTAACTTTAAACCACAGGAAATCGCCAACCTGCTGTGGGCCATGGCAAAACTGGGGGACAACGGGTACGGACAGACACCAAAGTTCAACGAAACAGTGGCTACGCTGTTGCCCCATGTGAACAAACAAAAAGCTGACTTTAAACCACAGGAAATCGCCAACCTGCTGTGGGCCATGACAAAACTGGTTAACAGCGGGCTGAAGCGAACACCGGAGTTCAAAGATGCTGTGCCCGCGTTGTTGCCCCAGGTGAAAGCACAAAAAGACCAATTTATTCCCCAGCATATCACCAGCCTGCTGTGGGTTGTGGCAAAACTGGTGGACAACAAGCAGGATTGGACACCAGGTCTCAAAGAGACCGTGACCGTACTGTTGCCCCTCGTGAACACACAGAAAAAACAATTTAATACCCAGGGTATCGCCAACCTGCTGTGGGCCATGGCGAAACTGGCGGACAACGTGCAGGATAAGATACCGGGGCTCATGGAGGCCGTTACCGTGCTGTTGCCCCACGTGAACGCAAAGAAAGCTGACTTTACACCCCAGGCAATCAGCAACCTTCTGTGGGCTATGGCGAAACTGGTGGACAAAGCACAGGAGCACACACCAAAGCTCAACGAGGCTGTGGTCGCGCTGTTGCCTTTCGTGATCGAACAAAAAGCTGACTTTAAATCACAGGAAATCGCTAACCTGCTGTGGGCCATGGCAAAACTGGGTGAACTCGTTAAGCTGAACGAGGCTACCTCTGTGTTCGAATCGCTCGTCGGTCGAATCAGTAAGAACCTTCAGTTTTCTCCGGAAGGGATATCGATGTCTCTCTGGGGCGTAACGGTATGCTGTGCCAGGTTGTCTCTGGTCTCCAATGCCAATAAAAATAACGTGCTTGAAAAGAAAATGGGTGACCTGTTGACTCGCCTGGAAAATACATCACCGGATAATGAAAAGGATCAAACCACCATTGCCATGGCCGCCAGTTGGCTTGGCAAAGCGTGTCCGGTCGTCCTCCACTACCAGACAGACACTTCAAAAACCCAGGCCGACTTCCGCGATCAACTCCAATCATGTATCCCCTCTTTGAAGATTGAAGAAGAAAAGAGTCTGAACTCATTACCTCCGGTTGACCTGCTACTGCCAGATCACAACATAGTGATTGAAGTCCAGGGCCCCTCTCATTACGTGGGTGGTGATTTCAACACCAGGAATGGTTCGACTCTGCTGAAAATCGCACTGCTGCAAAAAGCAGGATTTGAGGTCATTGAAATCCCGACTAACCAGCTTTTGAACAACGATTTAATGAAACCATACATTGATCAAATAAAGACCAGGACAGGCATCCCGCCACAGGGTCATGACTCTGTATCACTTAAAAGAGGTTGGACAGATGCTGCATACGTGACTGGTGAAGAACATTTAGCAGAGCAAACCAACCCGGCAAAGAGGAAGAAAACAGGCAGCCAGTAATCGCCTTCCTCCCATCATGACTCAAGTAAACTTTTCTGCAAAATGAACTTCCGGGCAGAACAGCAGTCTGCTTTTTATATTTTCATTAATTAATGAAATATAATTATGGATAGAAGTTCTGCTGGTATCAGTGGTCAATACGCAAGATCAGGTAACGGTTACAACCAACCGAATGGCCATGCCCCTTCTTCAGGGCGTGGGCAATATAGACATGCCACAGTCAGACAATGGGATAGCCACCCCCGCTCTACCCTGGAATGTAATGAATTTCACCATTCTTCCGGCACACGCCCTTCTCAATATTTAATTCACCGTTCAGTCAACTCTGCTCAAGATTTTAATGTCCTCATCAAACCAGTAATAATGGATGATCTGGTGAGTAAATCGCATCGTTTTGGTCATCGCTATGATGGGAGAGATCACGGCCTATATGCCAGTTCAGTTAAAAAATACACGTTAGCGGCTAAAAGACCGTTAAATCGAGGGGAACAAAGCCAGCTGATGGGTTTGCTGCAAAATTTCACAGCAACCCGGAGCTGGAATTGGCGAAGCCTGACGACAACAATGCACTCATTGACTTCAGCGGGTGTGTTTACCCTTCATAAACCCATGGATGCGCGAGTTAAGCGTACTCAAGCGGCCTTATTGTCAACGTTACTTGATGCAATAATATTTAACTGCAACCAAAAACATCCAGCCAAGGATATTGCCCCCCAGGCTGTCGCCAATCTTCTGTGGGCCATGGCAAAACTGGTGAACAACGGGCAGGAACGAACACCAGAGTTCAACGAGGCCGTGGCCGCCTTGTTGCCCCACGTGAACGCACAAAAAGCTCACTTTAAACCACAGGAAATCGCCAACCTGCTGTGGGCCATGGCGAAACTGGTGGACAACAAGCAGGAGCAAACACCAGAGTTCAACGAGGCCGTGGCTGCGCTGTTGCCCCACGTGAACGCACAGAAAGACCAATTTATTCCTCAGCATATCGCCAACCTGCTGTGGGCCATGGCGAAACTGGTGGACAACAAGCAGGAACAGACACCAGAGTTCAATGAGGCCGTGGCTGCGCTGTTGCCCCACGTGAACGCACAGAAAGACCAATTTATTCCTCAGCATATCGCCAACCTGCTGTGGGCCATGGCGAAACTGGTGGACAACGGTCAGGAGCGGACACCAGAACTTAAAGAGACCGTAGCCGCGCTGTTACCCCGCGTGAACGCACAGAAAGCCCAGTTTAAAGTCCAGGGTATCGCCAACCTACTGTGGGCCATGGCGAAACTGGTGGACAATGGGCAGAAGCAGACACCTGAGCTCAACGAGACAGTAGCCGCGCTGTTGCCCCACGTGAACGCACAGAATGACCAGTTTAGTCCTCAGCATATCGCCAACCTGCTGTGGGCTATGGCGAAACTGGTGGACAACGGGCAGGAGCGGACACCAGAGCTCAACGAGGCCGTGGCCGCGCTGCTGCCCTACGTGAACGCACAGAAAGACCAATTTACTGCCCAGGGGATCACCAACCTGCTTTGGGCCATAGCGAAACTGGTGGACAACGGGCAGGAGCAAACACCAGTACTCAAAGAGACTGTGGCCGCGCTGTTGCCCCAGGTAAACGCACAGAAAGCTCACTTTAAACCACAGGCTATCACCAACCTGCTGTGGGCCATGGCGAAACTGGTGGACGACGGGCAGTTGCAAACAACAGAGTTCCAAGAGCCCGTGGTCGTGCTGTTACCCTACGTGAACGCACAGAAAGCCAATTTTAACCCACAGGAAATCGCCAACCTGCTGTGGGCCATGGCGAAACTGGTGGACAACGGGCAGGACAGGAAACCAGAACTCAAAGAGGCTCTGGTCGCGCTGTTGCCCCACGTGATTGCACAGAAAGACCAATTTAATGCCCAGGAAATCGCCAACCTGCTGTGGGCCATGGCGAAACTGGTGGATAACGGGCTGGAGCGGACACCAGGGCTCAAAAAGAACGTGGCCGCGCTGTTGCCCCAAGTGAACGCACAGAAAGCTCACCTTAAACCACAGGAAATCGCCAACCTGCTGTGGGCCATGGCGAAACTGGTGGACAACGGGCAGGACAGGAAACCAGAACTCAAAGAGGCTCTGGTCGCGCTGTTGCCCCACGTGATTGCACAGAAAGCTAACTTTAAACCACAGGAAATCGCTAACCTGCTGTGGGCCATGGCGAAACTGGTGGACAGCAGGCAGGAGTGGTCACCAGCGTTCAAAGGGGCTGTGGCCACACTGTTGCCCCACATGTACGCACAAAAAGCTCACTTTAAGCCACAGGAAATCGCTAACCTGCTGTGGGCCATGGCGAAACTGGTGGACAGCAGGCAGGAGTGGTCACCAGCGCTCAAAGAGGCTGTGGCCGCACTGTTGCCCCACGTGTACGCACAAAAAGCTCACTTTAAGCCACAGGAAATCGCCAACCTGCTGTGGGCCATGGCGAAACTGGTGGACAACGGGCAGGTGCAGACGCCAGAGTTCAACGAGGCCGTGGCTGCGCTGTTGCCCCACGTGAACGCACAGAAAGCTAATTTTAAACCACAGGAAATTGCCAACCTGCTGTGGGCCACTGCGAAACTGGGTGAGCTCGTTGAGCTGAACATGGTTACATCCACATTTGAATCGCTTGTCTACCTAATCAGTGAAAACCCTCAGCTCTCTCAGCAAGATATATTGATGTCTCTCTGGGGAGTCATGGTATGGTGCGCCAGGTTGTCTCTGGTTCCCAATGCCAATAAAAATAACGTGCTTGAAAAGCACATGGATGACCTGTTTACTCGCCTGGAAAATACATCCCCAGAAAATGCAGAGGTTCAATCCATCATTGCCATGGCCGCAAGTTGGCTTGGGAGAGCGTGTCCGGTGGTCCCCCATTACCAGACCACCATTTCAAAAACCCAAGCCGACTTCCGTGATCAACTCCAATCATCTATTCCATCTTTGAAGATTGAAGAAGAAAAGAGTCTGAACTCATTACCTCCGGTTGACCTGCTACTGCCAGATCACAACATGGTGATTGAAGTTCAGGGCCCCTATCATTACGTAGGTGGTGATTTCAACACCAGGAATAGTTCGACTCTGCTGAAAATCGCACTGCTTCAAAAAGCAGGATTTGAGGTCATTGAAATCCCGGCTAACCAGCTTTTGAGCAACGATTTAATGAAACCCTATATTGATCAAATAAAGACCAGGACAGGCATCCCGCCACAGGGTCATGGCTCTGTACCACTTAAAAGAAGGCGGGCAGGTGCTGCATACGTGACTGGCGAAGAACATTTAGTAGAGCAAAGCAACCTGGCAAAGAGGAAGAAAACAAGTAGCCAGTAATCGCCTTCCTCCCATCATGACTCAAGAAAACTTTGCCGCAAAATGAACTTCTGAGCAGAACAGCAGTCTGCTTTTTATATTTTCATGAATTAATGAAATATAATTATGGATAGAAGTTCTACTGGTATCAGTGATCAATACACAAGATCTGATAACGGTTACAACCAGCCGAATGGCCATAGTCCTTCTTCAAGCCCCGGGCGGTACAGACATGCCACAGTCAGACAATGGGATAATCCCCCCCGCACTGCACCGGGTCGCAATGAATATTATCAGTCTTCTGGCACACGCTCTTATCAACATCTACAGTGCCGTTCAGTAAATTTTGCTCAAGATTTTAATGCCCTCATCAAACAGGAAATAATGGATGATCTGGTGAGTAAATCGAATCGTTTCGGTCATCGCTATGATGGGAGAAATCACGGGCAATATGCCAGTTCAATTAAAAAATACACGTCAGCGGCTAAAAGACCGTTAAATCGAGCGGAACAAAGCCAGCTGGTGCGGTTGCTGCAAAATTTTACCGCAACCCGGAGCTGGAATTGGCGAAGCCTGACGACAACACTGCACTCATTTACTTCAGCGGGTGTTTTTACCCTTCATAAACCCATGGATGAGCGAGTTAAACTTACTCAGGCTAACTTATTGTCAACGCTACTTGATGCAATAATATTTAACTGCAAACAAAAACTTCCAGCCAGGGATATTGCCACCCAGGCTATCGCCAACCTTTTGTGGGCCATGGCAAAACTGGTGAACAACGGGCAGGAAAGGACATCAGAGTTCAACGAGACCGTGGTCGCTTTGTTACACCGCGTGAGCACACAACAAGCTGACTTTAAACCACAGGAAATCGCCAACCTGCTGTGGGCCATGGCGAAACTGTTGGACAACGCTCAGGAGCAGACGCCAGAGTTCAACGAGGCCGTGGCTGCGCTGTTGCCCCACGTGAACGCACAGAAAGACCAATTTATTCCTCAGCATATCGCCAACCTGCTATGGGCCATGGCGAAACTGGTGGACAAAGGGCTGGAGCGGACACCAGGTCTCAACAAGGCAGTGGCCGTGCTGTTGCCCCAGGTGAACGCACAGAAAGCTAACTATAAACCACAGGAAATCTCCAACCTGCTGTGGGCCATGGCGAAACTGGTGGACAGCGGGCTGGAGCAAACACCAGAGCTCAAAGATGCTGTGGCCGCACTGTTGCCCCACGTGAATGTACACAAAGATCAATTTATTCCTCAGGCTATCGCCAACCTGCTGTGGGCCATGGCGAAACTGATAGACAATGGGCATGAGCGAACACCAGAACTCAAAGAGGCCGTGGCGGCGCTATTACCCCACGTGAACGTCCACAAAGACCAATTTATTCCTCAGCATATCGCCAACCTGCTGTGGGCCATGGCAAAACTGGTAGACAACGGCTACAGGCAAACAGCAGAGCTCAAAGATGCTGTAGCCGCACTGTTGCCCCAAGTGAACGCACAGCAAGCTAACTTTAAACCACAGGAAATCGCCAACCTGCTGTGGGCCATGGCAAAACTGGTGAACAACGGGCAGGCGCGGTTACCAGAGCTCAAAGAAGCTGTGGACCCACTATTGGTGAACGTACAGAAAGCTAACTTTACACCACAGGAAATCGCCATCCTGCTATGGGCCATGGCGAAACTGGTGGACAACGGGCAGGAGCAGACACCAAGTCTCAAAGAGGCCGTGGCCGCGCTGTTGCCACACATGAACGCACAGACAGACCAATTTATTCCTCAGCATATCACCAACCTGCTGTGGGCCATGGCGAAACTGGTGGACAACGGGCTGGAATCGACCCCAGAGTTCAACGAGACCGTGACCGCGTTGTTACCGCAAGTGAACGCACAGAAAGCGAACTTTAAACCACAGGAAATCACCAGCCTGCTGTGGGCCATGGCAAAACTGGAGGACAACGGGCAGGAGCGGAAAGCAGAGCTCAACGAGGCCGTGGCTGCGCTGTTGCCCCACGTGAGCGCACAGAAAGCGAACTTTAAACCACAGGAAATCACCACCCTGATGTGGGCCATGGCGAAACTGGTGGACAACGGGCATGAGTGGACACCAGAGCTTAAAGAGGCTGTAGCTGCGCTGTTGTTCCACGTAAACGCAAAGAAAGCTAACTTTATACCACAGGAAATCGCCAACCTGCTGTGGGCCATGGCGAAACTGGTGGACAACGGGCAGGAGCAGACACCAGGACTCAAAGAGGCCGTGGCCGCGCTGTTGCCTAGCGTGAACGCACAGAAAGACCAATTTATTCCCCAACATATCGCCAACCTGCTGTGGGCCATGGCAAAACTGGTGGACAACGGGTACGAACAGACACCAGAGTTCAACGAAGCGGTGGCTACGCTGTTGACCTGCGTGAACGTACAAAAAGCTAACTTTAACCCGCAGGAAATCACCAACCTGCTGTGGGCCACGGCCAAACTGGTGGATAACGGGCAGGAGCAGACACCGGAGCTCAAAGATGCTGTGGCCGCGCTGTTGCCCCACCTGCATGCACAGAAAGACCAATTTATTCCCCAGCATATCGCCAACCTGCTGTGGGCCATGGCAAAACTGGTGGATAACGGGCAGGAGCAGACACCAGAGCTCAAAGATGCTGTGGCCGCACTGTTGCCCCACGTGAATGCACAGAAAGACCAATTTATTCCCCAGCACATCGCCAACCTGCTGTGGGCCATGGCAAAACTGGGTGAACTCATTGAGCTGAACCCGGCTATCTCTACGTTCGAATCGCTTGTCTATCGAATCAATAAGAACCTGCAGTTTTCTCAGGAAGAGATATCGATGTCTCTCTGGGGAGTCATGGTATGCTGTGCCAGGTTGGCTCTAGACTCCAATGCCCATAAAAATAACGTGCTTAAAAAGCACATGGATTACCTGTTGACTCGCCTGAAAAATACATCGCCAGATAATGAAGAGGATCAATCCATCATTACTATGGCTGCAAGTTGGCTTGGCAGAACCTGTTCGGTCGTCCGCCATTACCAGGCAATCATTTCAAAAAACCAAGCCGACTTCCGTGATCAACTCAAATCATCTATTCCAGCTTTGAAGATCGAAGAAGAAAAGAGTCTAAACTCATTACCTCCGGTTGACCTGCTTTTGCCAGATCACAACATGGTGATTGAAGTTCAGGGACCGTCTCATTACGTAGGTGGTGATTTCAAAACCAGGAAGGGTTCGACTCTGCTTAAAATCGCACTGCTGCAAAAAGCAGGATTTGAGGTCATTGAAATCCCGGCTAACCAGCTTTTGAACAAAGATTTAATGAAACCATATATTGATCAAATAAAGATCAGAATAGGCATCCCGCCACAGGGGCATGACTCTGTTTCACTTAAAAGAGGGTGGACAGATGCTGCATACGTGACTGGTGAAGAACATTTAGAAGAGCAAACCAACCCGGCAAAGAGGAAGAAAACAAGCAGCCAGTAATCGCCTTCCTCCCATCATGACTCAAGTAAACTTTTCTGCAAAATGAACTTCTGGGCAGAACAGCAGTCTGCTTTTTATATTTTCATGAATTAATGAAATATAATTATGGATAGACGTTCTGCTGGTATCAGTGATAAATACGCAAGATCAGGTAATGATTACAACCAACCGAATGGCCATGCCGCCTCCAGGCGTGGGCGATATAGACAAGCCACAGTCAGACAGTGGGATAATACCCCACGCACAACCCCGGGGCGTAATAAATTTTACCATTCTTCTGCCGCTGGCCCTTCTCAATATCTACTACGCCGTTCAGTAAACCCTGCTCAAAATTTTCATGCCCTCATCAAACCAGAAATAATGGATGGTCTGGTGAGTAAATCGGATCGTTTCGGTCATCGCTATGATGGGAGAGATCACGGCCTATATGCCAGTTCAATTAAAAAATACACGTCAGCGTCTAAAAGACCTTTAAATCGAGCGGAACAAAGCCAGCTGATGCGTTTGCTGCAAAATTTTACCGCAACCCGGAGCTGGAATTGGCGAAGCCTGACGACAACACTGCACTCATTTACTTCAGCGGGTGTTTTTACCCTTCATAAACCCATTGATGAGCGTGTTCAGTTCACTCAAGCTGCCTTACTATCGACGCTACTGGATGCAATAATATTCAATTGCAACCAAAAACCTGAAGCCAGTGATATTGGAGCTCAGGAAATCGCCAATCTGCTGTGGGCCATGGCGAAACTGATGGACAACGGGCAGGAACTAACACCAGGGCTCAACGAGGCCGTAGTCGTGTTGTTGCCCCACGTGAACGCACACAAAGACCAATTTATTCCTCAGCATATTGCCAACCTGCTGTGGGCCATGGCGAAACTGGTGGACAACGGGCTGGAGCGCACAGCAGAGCTCAATGAGGCTGTGGTCGTGTTGTTGCCCCACGTAAACGTACAGAAAGACCAATTTATTCCTCAGGCTATCGCTAACCTGTTGTGGGCCATGGCGAAACTGGTGGACAACGGGCTGGAGCGGACACCTGGGCTCAACGAGGCCGTGGCCGCCCTGTTGCCCCTCGTGAACGCACAGAAAAATCAATTTACTCCTCAGCATATCACCAACCTGCTGTGGGCCATGGCGAAACTGGTGGACAATGGGCTGGAGCGGACACCTGGGCTCAACGAGGCCGTGGCCGCGCTGTTGCCCCAAGTGAACGCACAGAAAGACCAGTTTAATGCCCAGGGTATCGCCAACCTGCTGTGGGCCATGGCGAAACTGGTGGACAGCGGGCTGGAGCGGACACCAGAGCTCAACGAGGCCGTGGCCGCCCTGTTGCCCCTCATAAACGCACAGAAAAACCAACTTAATGCCCAGGGCATTGCCAACCTGATGTGGTCCATGGCGAAACTGGCGAACAACGGGCTGGAGCGGACACCAGGGCTCAAAGAGGCGGTGGTCACGCTGTTACCCCACGTGAGCGCACAGAAAGACCAATTTAATCCCCAGGGAATCACCAACCTGCTGTGGGCCATGGCGAAACTGGTGGACAACGGGCAGGAGCAGACACCAGAGCTCAACGAGGCCGTGGCCGCGCTGCTGCCCCATGTGAACGCACAGCAAAACCAATTTATTCCTCAGCATATCTCCAACCTGCTGTGGGCCATGGCGAAACTGGTGGACAACGGGCAGGAGCAGACACCAGAGCTCAAAGAGGCTGTGGCCGCGCTGTTGCACTGCGTGAACACACCGAAAGACCAATTTAATCCCCAGGATATCGCCATCCTGCTGTGGGCCATGGCGAAACTGGTGGACAAAGGGCACGAGCAGACACCAGATCTCAACAAGGCCGTGGCCGTGCTGTTGCCCCACGTGAACGCACAGAAAGCTAACTTTACACCACAGGCAATCACCAACCTGCTGTGGGCCATGGCGAAACTGGTGGACAACGGGCAGGAGCAGACACCAGAGCTCAACGAGGCCGTGGCTGCCCTGTTGCCCCTCGTGAACGCACAGAAAAACCAACTTGATGCCCAGGGCATTGCCAACCTGCTGTGGGCTATGGCGAAACTGGTGGACAACGGGCAGGAGCAAATACCAGGGCTCAAAGAGGCGGTGGTCACGCTGTTACCCCACGTGAATGCACAGAAAAACCAATTTAATGCCCAGGGAATCGTTAACCTGCTGTGGTCCATGGCGAAACTGGTGGACAACGGGCAGGAGCAGACACCAGTGCTCAACGAGGCCGTGGCCGCGCTGTTGCCCCATGTGAACGCACAGCAAAACCAATTTATTCCTCAGCATATCGCCAACCTGCTGTGGGCCATGGCGAAACTGGTGGACAACGAGCAGGAGCAGACACCAGAGCTCAAAGAGGCTGTGGCCGCGTTGTTGCCCTGCGTGAACACACAGAAAGACCAGTTTAATGCCCTGGCTATTGCCAACCTGCTGTGGGCCATGGCGAAACTGGTGGACAAAGGGCAGAAGCGGACACCAGATCTTAACAAGGCCGTGGCCGTGCTGTTGCCCCATGTGAACGCACAGAAAGACCAATTTATTCCTCAGCATATTGCCAGCCTGCTGTGGGCCATGGCGAAACTGGTAGACAACGGGCAGGAGCAGACACCAGGGTTCAACGAGGCCGTGACCGCGCTGACGCCCCTCGTGAATGGACAAAAAGCTAACTTTAAGCCGCAGGGTATCGCCAACCTGCTTTGGGCCATGGCAAAACTGGTGGACAACGGGCTGGAGCGGTCACCAGGTCTCAAAGAGGCAGTGGCCACCCTGTTGCCCCTCGTGAACGCACAAAAAGCTAACTTTAAACCACAGGAAATCGCTAACCTGCTTTGGGCCATGGCGAAACTGGGTGAACTCGTTGAGCTGAACGTGGTTACCTCTACGTTCGAATCGCTTCTCTATCGAATCAGTAAGAACCTTCAGTTTTCTCAGAAAGAGATATCGATGTCTCTCTGGGCATTAATGGTATGCTGTGCCAGGTTGTTTCTGGACTCTAATGCCAATAAAAATAACCTATTTGAAAAACACATGGATGACCTGTTCATTCGTCTGGAAAATACATCGCCAGATAATGGAGAGGATCAATCCATCATTACCATGGCTGCAAGTTGGCTTGGCAGAACCTGTTCGGTCGTCCACCATTACCAGACAATCATTTCAAAAAACCAAGCCGACTTCCGTGATCAACTCAAATCATCTATTCCAGCTTTGACGATCGAAGAAGAAAAGAGTCTGAACTCATTACCTCCGGTTGACCTGCTTCTGCCAGATCACAACATGGTGATTGAAGTTCAGGGCCCCTCTCATTACGTAGGTGGTGATTTCAAAACCAGGAATGGTTCGACTCTGCTTAAAATCGCACTGTTGCAAAAAGCAGGATTTGAGGTCATTGAAATCCCGACTAACCAGCTTTTGAACAACGATTTAATGAAACCCTATATTGACCAAATAAAGACCAGGATAAGCATCCCGCCACAGGGTCATGACGCTGTATCACCTAAAAGAGGGTGGAAAGACGCTGCATACGTGACTGTCGAAGAACATTTAGCAGAGCAAACCAACCCGGCAAAGTGGAAGAAAACAAACAGCCACTAATCGCCTTCCTCTCATCATGACTCAAGTAAACTTTTCCGCACAATGAACTTCTGAGCAGGACAGCATTCTGCTTTTTATATTTTCATGAATTAATGAAATATAATTATGGATAGAAGTTCTGCTGGTATCAGTGGTCAATACGCAAGATCAGGTAATGATGACAACCAACCGAATGGCCGTGTCGCTTCCAGGTGTGGGAGATATAGACAAGCTACAGTCAGACAGTGGGATAATACCCCACGCACAACCCCGGAGTGTAATGAATTTTACCATTCTTCTGCCGCATGCCCTTCTCAATATCTACTGCGCCGTTCAGTAAACCCTGCTCAAAATTTTCATGCCCTCATCAAACCAGAAATAATGGATAGTCTGGTGAGTAAGTCGGAACGTTTCGGTCATCGCTATGATGGGAGAGATCACGGCCTATATGCCAGTTCCATTAAAAAATACACGTCAGCGTCTAAAAGGCCTTTAAATCGAGTGGAACAAAGCCAGCTGATGCGTTTGCTGCAAAATTTCACAGCAACGCGGAGCTGGAATTAGCGAAGCCTGACGACGACACTGCACTCATTTACTTCAGCGGGTGTTTTTACCCCTCATAAACCCTTGGATGAGCGTGTCAGGCTTACTCAAGCTGCCTTATTGTCAACACTGCTTGATGCAATAATATTCAAGTGCAACCAAAAACATGAAGCCAGCTATGTTGGTGCCCAGGAAATCGCCAACCTGCTGTGGGCCATGACGAAACTGGTGGACAACGGGCAGGAGCAGACACCAGAATTCAACAAGGCCATGGCCGCGCTGTTGCCCCACGTGAACGCACAGAAAGCTCACTTTAACCCACAAGAAGTCGCCAATCTGGTGTGGGCCATGGCGAAACTGCTGGACAACGGGCAGAAGCGTACAGCAGAGCTCAAAGAGGCCGTGGCCGCCCTGTTGCCCCTCGTGCAAGCACAGAAAAACCAACTTAATGCCCAGGGCATTGCCAACCTGCTGTGGGTCATAGCAAAACTGGTGGGCAGCGGGCAGGAGCAGACATCAGAGCTCAACGAGGCCGTGGCCGCGCTGTTGCCCCACGTGAAGGCACTGAAAGACCAATTGATTCCTCAGCAAATCGCCAACCTGCTGTGGGCCATGGCAAAACTGGTGGACAGCGGGCAGGAGCAGACTCCGGGGTTCAGCGAGGCCATGACCGCGCTGATGCCCCTTGTGAACGTACAGAAAGCTAACTTTAAACCACAAGGTATCGCCAACCTGCTCTGGGCTATGGCAAAACTGGTGGACAACGGGCAGAAGAAGATACCAGGGCTCATGGAGGCCGTGGCCGCGCTGTTGCCCCGTGTGCACGCACAGAAAGACCAATTTAATGCCCAGGGTATCGCCAATCTGCTTTGGGCCATGGCGAAACTGGTGGACAACGCGCAGGAGCCAGAGCTCAACGGGGCTGTGGTCGCCCTGTTGCCTCTCGTGATCGCACAACAAGCTAACTTTAAACCACAGGAAATCGCTAACCTGCTTTGGTCCATGGCAAAACTGGGTGAACTCCTTGAGCTGAACGTGGTTACCTATACGTTCGAATCGCTTGTCTATCGAATCGGTGAGAACCCTCAGTTTTCTCAGCAAGAGATACCGTTGTCTCTGTGGGGAGTCATGGTATGCTGTGCCAGGTTGTTTCTGGATTCCAATGCTAATCAAAGCAACGTGTTTGAAAAGCACATGGATGACCTGTTCACTCGCCTGAAAAATACATCGCCAGACAATGAAGAGGAACAATCCATCATTACCCTGGCTGCCAGTTGGCTTGGCAGAGCCTGTCCGGTCGTTCGCCATTACCACACAAACATTTCAAAAAACCAGGTCGACTTCCGCGATCAACTCAAATCATCTATTCCATCTTTGAGGATTGAAGAAGAAAAGAGTCTGAACTCATTACCTCCGGTTGACCTGCTACTGCCCGATCACAACATGGTGATTGAAGTTCAGGGACCGCGTCATTACGTAGGTGGTGATTTCAAAACCAGGAATGGTTCGACTCTGCTGAAAATCGCACTTTTGCAAAAAGCAGGATTTGAGGTCATTGAAATCCCGGCTAACCAGCTTTTGAAGAAAGATTTAATGAAACCCTATATTGATCAAATAAAGATCAGGGCAAGCATCGCGCCACAGGCTCATGACGGTGTATCACTTAAAAGAGGGTGGGCAGATGCTGCATACGTGACTGGTGAAGAACATTCAAAATAGCAAACCAACCCAGCAAACAGGAAGAAAACAAGCAGCCAGTCATCGCCTTCCTCCCATCATGACTCAAGTAAACTTTTTTGCAAAATGAACTTCTGAACAGAACAGCAGTCTGCTTTTTATATTTTCATGAATCAATGAAATATAGTTATGGATAAAAGCTCTGCTGGCATCAGTGGTCAATACACAAGATCAGATAACGGTTACAACCAACCGAATGGCCATGCCCCTTCTTCAAGGTGTGGGCGATACAGGCATACCACAGTCAGACAATGGGATAATTCCCCCCACACTGCACCAGGTCGCAATGAATTTTACCATTCTCCCGGCACACGCTCCTCTCAACATCTACAGCGCCGTTCAGTCAACTCTGCTCAAGATTTTAATGCCCTCATCAAACAGGAAATAGTGGATGACCTGGTGAGTAAATCGGAACGTTTCGGTGATCGCTATGATGGGAGAAATCACGGTCAGTATGCCAGTTCAATTAAAAAATACTCATCAGCTGTTAAAAGACCGTTAAATCGAACAGAACAAAGCAAGCTGATGCATTTGCTGCAAAATTTTACTGCAACACGGAGCTGGAATTGGCGAAGCCTGACGACAACATTTCACTCATTGACTTCAGCGGGTGTTTTTACTCCTCATAAACCCATGGATGAGCGTGTTAAGCGTACTCAAGCTGCCTTATTGTCAACGCTACTGGATGCAATAGGATTCAAGTGCAACAAAAAAGCTGAAGCATGGGATATTGATGCCCAGGGAATCGCCAACCTGCTGTGGGCCATGACGAAACTGGTGGACAACGGGCAGGAGCAGACACCAGAATTCAACATGGCCATGGCCGCGTTGTTGCCCCACGTGAACGCACAGAAAGCTCACTTTAAACCACAGGAAGTTGCCAACCTGGTGTGGGCCATGGCGAAACTGCTGGACAACGGGCAGGAGCGTACAGCAGAGCTTAAAGAGGCCGTGGCCGCCCTGTTGCCCCTCGTGCAAGCACAGAAAAACCAACTTAATGCCCAGGGCATTGCCAACCTTCTGTGGGCCATGGCGAAACTGGTGGACAACGGGCAGGAGCAGACGCCAGAGCTCAACGAGGCCCTGGCCGCACTACTGCCCCTCGTGAACGTACAAAAAGCTAACTTTAAACCACAGGGTATCGTCAACCTGCTGTGGGCCATGGCGAAACTGGTGGACAACGGGCAGGAGCAGACACCAGAACCGAACGAGACCGTGGCCGCCCTATTGCCTCAAGTGAACACACAGAAAGCTCACTTTAAACCACAGGAAGTCACCAACCTGGTGTGGGCCGTGGCGAAACTGCTGGACAACGGGCATGTGCGTAAAGCAGATCTCAAAGAGGCCTTGGCCGCCCTTTTGCCTCTCGTGCAAGCACAGCAAAACCAACTTAATGCCCAGGGCATTGCCAACCTGCTGTGGGCCATGGCGAAACTGGTGGACAACGGACAGGAGCAGACACCAGAGCTCAACGAGGCCGTGGCCGCACTATTGCCCCTCGTGAACGTACAAAAAGCTAACTTTAAACCACAGGGTATCGTCAGTCTGCTGTGGGGCATGGCAAAACTGGTGGACAACGGGCTGGAGCGAACACCGGAGTTTAAAGAGGCCGTGGCCGCCTTGCTGCCCCTCCTGAACGCACAGAAAAACCGACTTAATGCCCAGGGCATTGCCAACCTGCTGTGGGCCATGGCGAAACTGGTGGACAATGGTCATGAGCAGACACCAGAGTTCAACGAGGCCTTGGCCGCGCTGCTGCCCCACGTGAACGCACAGAAAGACCAATTGATTCCTCAGCACATCGCCAACCTGCTGTGGGCCATGGCGAAACTGGTGGACAGCGGGCAAGAGCAGACACCAGGGCTCAACGAGGCCGTGGCTGCCCTGTTGCCCCTTGTTAACGCACAGAAAAACCAACTTAATGCCCAGGGCATTGCCAACCTGCTGTGGGCCATGGCGAAACTGGTGAACAACGGGCAGGAGAAGATACCAGGGCTCATGGAAGCCGCGGCCGCGCTGTTGCCCCACGTGAACGCACAGAAAGCGAACTTTACACCACAGGCAATCACCAACCTGCTATGGGCAGTGGCGAAACTGGTGGATAACGCGCAGGAGTGGACTCCAGAGCTCAACGAGGCTGTGGTCGCGCTGTTGCCGCTCGTGAAGGCACAAAAAGCTAACTTTAAACCACAGGAAATCGCTAACCTGCTTTGGACTATGGCGAAACTGGGTGAGCTCGTTGAGCTGAACGTGGTTACCTCTACGTTCGAATCGCTTGTCTATCGAATCAGTGAGAACCCTCAGTTATCTCAGCATGATATATCGATGTCTCTCTGGGCCGTAATGGTATGCTGTGCCAGGTTGGCTCTATACTCCAATGCCCATAAAAATAACGTGCTTGAAAAGCACATGGATGACCTGTTCACTCACCTGGAAAATACATCGCCAAACAATGAAGAGGAAAAATCCATCATTACCATGGCTGCAAGTTGGCTTGGCAGAGCCTGTCCGTTCGTTCGCCATTACCAGACAAACATTTCAAAAACCCAAGCCGACTTTCGCGATCAACTCCAATCATCTATTCCATCTTTGCAGATCGAAGAAGAAAAGAGTCTGAACTCATTACCTCCGGTTGACCTGCTACTGCCAGATCACAACATAGTGATCGAAGTTCAGGGTCCCTCTCATTACGTGGGTGGAGATTTCAATACCAGGAACGGTTCGACTCTGCTTAAAATCGCACTGTTGCAAAAATCCGGTTTTGAGGTCATTGAAATTCCAGTTAACAGGCTCTTAAGTCAGGATTTAATGAAACCATACATTGATCAAATAAAGACCAGGATAGGCATCCCGCCACAGGAGTATGGCTCTGTATCACTTAAAAGAAGGTGGGCAGTTGCTGCATACATTACTGGTGAAGAACATTTAGCAGAGCAAACCAACCCGGCAAAGAGGAAGAAAACAAACAGCCAGTAAACGCCTTCCTCCCATCATTACTCAAGTAAACTTTTCTACAAAATGAACTTCTGAACAGAACAGCAGTCTTCTTTTTATATTTTCATGAATTAATGAAATATAATTATGGATAGAAGTTCTGCTGGTATCAGTGATCAATACACAAGACAAGATAACGGTTACAACCAACCGATTGGCCACGCCCCTTCTTCAGGGCGTGGGCGGTATAGGCATGCCACAGTCAGACAGTGGGATAGTCACCCCCGCTCTACCCCGGGATGTAATGAATTTCACCATTCTTCTGGCACACGCCCTTCTCAATATTTAATTCACCGTTCAGTCAACTCTGCTCAAGATTTTAATGCCCTCATCAAACAGGAAATAATGGATGACCTGGTGAGTAAATCGGAACGTTTCGGTCATCGCTATGATGGGAGAAATCACGGTCGGTATGCCAGTTCAATTAAAAAATACTCATCAGCTGCTAAAAGACCGTTAAATCGAACAGAACAAAGCCAGCTGATGCGTTTGCTACAAAATTTCACAGCAACGCGGAGCTGGAATTGGCGAAGCCTGACGACAACACTTCATTCATTGACCTCAGCGGGTGTTTTTACCTCTCATAAACCCGTGGATGAGCGTGTTCAGCGTACTCAAGGTGCCTTATTGTCAACGCTACTGGATGCAATAAGATTCAAGTGCAACAAAAAAGCTGAAGCATGGGATATTGATGCCCAGGGAATCGCCAACCTGCTGTGGGCCATGACGAAACTGGTGGACAACGGGCAGGAGCAGACACCAGAATTCAACAAGGCCATGGCCGCGCTGTTGCCCCACGTGAACGCACAGAAAGCTCACTTTAACCCACAAGAAGTCGCCAATCTGGTGTGGGCCATGGCGAAACTGCTGGACAACGGGCAGAAGCGTACAGCAGAGCTCAAAGAGGCCGTGGCCGCCCTGTTGCCCCTCGTGCAAGCACAGAAAAACCAACTTAATGCCCAGGGCATTGCCAACCTGCTGTGGGCCATGGCGAAACTGGTGGACAACGGGCAGGAGCGGACACCAGAGTTCAACAAGGCCCTGGGCGCGCTGTTGCCCCTCGTGAACGCAAAGAAAGACCGGTTTATTCCTCAGCATATCGCCAACCTGCTGTGGGCCATGGCAAAACTGGAGGACAACGGCCAGGAGCGGACACCAGATCTCAACGAGGCTGTGGTCGCGCTGTTGCCCCACGTAAACGCACAGAAAGACCAGTTTATTCCTCAGCATATCGCCAACCTGCTGTGGGCCATGGCAAAACTCGAGGACAACGGGCAGGAGCGGACACCAGGTCTCAACGAGACCGTGGCCGTGCTGTTGCCCCACGTGAACGCACAGAAAGCTAACTTTAAACGTCAGGAAATCGCCAACCTGCTGTGGGCCATGGCGAAACTGGTGGACAACGGGTACGAGCAGACACCAGAGTTCAACGAAGCCGTAGCTGCGCTGTTGCCCATCGTGAACGTACAGAAAGCTAACTTTAAACCACAGGGAATCGCCAACCTGCTGTGGGCCATGGCGAAACTGATAGATAACGGGCAGGAGCAAACACCAGAGTTCAAAAAGGCCGTGGCCTCGCTGTTGCCCCACGTGACCGCACAGAAAGACCAATTTACTGCCCAGGGCATCGCCAACCTGCTACAGGCCATGGCGAAACTGGTGGACATCGGGCAGGAGCAGACACCAGAGCTCAACAGGACCGTGGTCGCGCTGTTGCCCCGCGTGAACACACAGAAAGACCAATTTATTCCTCAGCATATCGCCAACCTGCTGTGGGCCATGGCGAAACTGGTGGACAACGGGCAGGAGCAGACACCAGAACTCAACGAGGCCTTGGCGGCGCTGTTGCCCCTCGTGAACATACAAAAAGCTAACTTTAACCCACAGGAAATCGCCAACCTGTTTTGGGGCATGGCGAAACTGGTAGACAACAGGCAGGGGCAGACACCAGGACTCAACGAGGCCGTGTCCGCACTGATGCCCCTCGTGAATGGACAAAAAGCTAACTTTAAACCACAGGGGATCGCCAACCAGCTTTGGGCAATGGCGAAACTGGTAGACAACGGGCAGGACACACCAGAGTTCAACGAGGCTGTGGTCGCGCTGTTGCCCCTCGTTAACGCACAAAAAGCTAACTTTAAACCACAGGAAATCGCCAACCTGCTTTGGGCCATTGCGAAACTGGGTGAACTCGTTGAGCTGAACGTGGTTACCTCTACGTTCGAGTCGCTTGTCTATCGAATCATTAAGAACCCTCAGTTTTCCCAGAAAGAGATATCGATGTCTCTCTGGGCAGTAATGGTATGCTGTGCCAGGTTGTTTCTAGACTCCAATGCCAATAAAAATAACGTGTTTGAAAAACACATGGATGACCTGTTCATTCGTCTGGAAAATACATCGCCAGATAATGAAGAGGATCAATCCATCATGATCATGGCTGCAAGTTGGCTTGGCAGAACCTGTTCGGCCGTCCTCCAATACCAGACAATCATTTCAAAAAACCAAGCCGACTTCCGTGATCAACTCAAATCATCTATTCCAGCTTTGAAGATCGAAGAAGAAAAGAGGCTGAACTCATTACCTCCGGTTGACCTGCTTCTGCCAGATCACAACGTGGTGATTGAAGCTCAGGGACCGTCTCATTACGTGGGTGGTGATTTCAACACCAGGAACGGTTCGACTCTGCTTAAAATTGCACTGCTGCAAAAAGCAGGATTTGAGGTCATTGAAATCCCGGCTAACCAGCTTTTGAGCAACGATTTAATGAAACCATACATTGATCAAATAAAGACCAGGATAGGCATCCCGCCACAGGAGCATGGCTCTGTATCACTTAAAAGAAGGTGGACAGGTGCTGCATACATTACTGGTGAAGAACATTTAGCAGAGCAAACCAACCCGGCAAAGAGGAAGAAAACAAACAGTCAGTAATCGCCTTCCTCCCATCATGACTCAAGTAAACTTTTTTGCAAAATGAACTTCTGAGCAGAACAGCAGTCTGCTTTTTATATTTTCATGCATTAATGAAATATAATTATGGATAGAAGTTCTGCCGGTATCAGTGGTCAATACGCTAGATCAGGTAATAATGACAACCAGCCGAATGACCATGCCGCTTCCAGGCGTGGGCGATATAGACAAGCCACAGTCAGACGGCGGGATAATACCCCACGCACAACCCCGGGGCGTAATAAATTTTACCAGTCTTCTGCCACAGGCCCTTCTCAATATTTACTGCGCCGTTCAGTAAACCCTGCTCAAAATTTCCATGCCCTCATCAAACAGGAAATAATGGATGATCTGGTGAGTAAATCGGATCGTTTAGGTCATCGCTATGATGGGAGAGATCACGGCCTGTATGCCAGTTTAATTAAAAAATACTCATCAGCTGCTAAAAGACCGTTAAATCGAACAGAACAAAGACAGCTGATGCGTTTGCTGCAAAATTTCGCAGCAACGCGGAGCTGGAATTGGCGAAGCCTGACGACAACATTTCACTCATTGACTTCAGCAGGTGTTTTTACCCCTCATAAACCCATGGATGAGCGTGTCAAGCGTACTCAAGCTGCCATATTGTCAACGCTACTGGATGCAATAAGATTCAAGTGCAACAAAAAAGCTGAAGCATGGGATATTGATGCCCAGGGAATCGCCAACCTGCTGTGGGCCATGGCGAAACTGGTGGACAACGGGCAGGAGAAGACACCAGAATTCAACAAGGCCATGGCCGCGCTGTTGCCCCACGTGAACACACAGAAAGCTCACTTTAAACCACAGGAAGTCGCCAACCTGGTGTGGGCCATGGCGAAACTGCTGGACAACGGGCAGAAGCTTACAGCAGAGCTTAAAGAGGCCGTGGCCGCCCTGTTGCCCCTCGTGCAAGCACAGAAAAACCAACATGCCCAGGGCATTGCCAACCTGCTGTGGGCCATGGCGAAAATGGTAGACAACAGGCAGTACCGGATACCAGGACTCAAAGAGACCGTGGCCGCGCTGTTGCCCCATGTGAACGCACAGAAAGACCAATTTATTCCTCAGGCTATCACCAACCTGCTATGGGCCGTGGCGAAACTGGTGGACATCGGGCAGGAGCGGACACCAGAGCTCAACGAGACCGTGGCCGCGCTGTTGCCCCGCGTGAATGCACAGAAAGACCAATTTATTCCTCAGCATATCGCCAACCTGCTGTGGGCCATGGCTAAACTGGTGGACAATGGGCAGGCGCGGACACCAGAACTCAAAGAGGCCGTGGCGGCGTTGTTGCCCCACGTTAATGCACAAAAAGACCAATTTATTCCTCAGCATATCGCCAACCTGCTGTGGGCCATGGCGAAACTGGTGGATAGCGGCCAAGAGTGGACACCAGAGTTCAAAGAGGTCGTGGCCGCGCTGTTGCCCCGCGTGAACACCCAGAAAAACCAATTTAATGCCCAAGAAATCGCCAACCTGATGTGGGCCATGGCGAAACTGGTGGACAACGGGCAGAAGCTGACACCAGAGTTCAAAAGAGCCATGGCCGCGCTGTTGCCCCACGTGAACGCACAGAAAGCTCACTTTAAACCACAGGAAATCGCTAACCTGCTGTGGGCCATGGCAAAACTGGTGAACAACGGGCTGGAGCGGATACCAGATCTTAACGAGGCCGTGGCCGTGCTGTTGCCCCAAGTGAACGCAAAGAAAAACCAGTTTATTCCTCAGCACATTGCCAACCTGCTGTGGGCCATGGCGAAACTGGTGGACAGCGGGCAGGACCGGATACCAGAACTCAAAGAGGCCGTGGCCGCGCTGTTGCCCTACGTGAACGCACAGAAAGCTAACTTTACACCACAGGAAATCACCAACCTGCTATGGGCCATGGCGAAAATGGTAGACAACGGGCAGAACCGGATACCAGGACTCAAAGAGGCCGTGGCCGCGCTGTTGCCCCACGTGAACGCACAGAAAGACCAATTTATTCCTCAAGCTATCACCAACCTGCTGTGGGCCATGGCGAAACTGGTGGACAACCGGCAGGAACAGTCAGCAGAGCTCAAAGAAGCCGTGGACGTGCTGTTGCCCCTCGTGAACGCACAGAAAGACCAATTTAATCCTCAGGGTATCGCCAACCTGCTTTGGGCCATGGCGAAACTTGGTGAACTCGTTGAGCTGAGCGTGGTTACCTCTACGTTCGAATCGCTTGTCTATCGAATCAGTGACAACGCTCAACTCTCTCAGCAAGCGATATTGATGTCTCTCTGGGGAGTAATGGTATGCTGTGCCAGGTTGACTCTGGAATCCAAGGCCAATAAAAGTAACGTGTTTGAAAAACACATGGATGACCTGTTCACTCGTCTGGAAAATACATCGTCAGACAATGAAGAGGAACAATCCATCATTACCATGGCTGCAAGTTGGCTTGGCAGAACCTGTCCGGTCGTTCGCCCTTACCACACAAACATTTCAAAAATCCAGGTCGACTTCCGTGATCAACTCCAATCATCAATTCCATCTTTGAGGATTGAAGAAGAAAAAAGTCTGAACTCATTACCTCCGGTTGACCTGCTGCTACCAGATCACAACATGGTTATTGAAGTTCAGGGACCATCTCATTACGTGGGTGGTGATTTCAATACCAGAAAAGGCTCGACTCTGCTTAAAATCGCACTGCTGCAAAAATCAGGATTTGAGGTCATTGAAATACCGGCTAACCAGCTTTCGAACAAAAATTTAATGAAACCATGTATTGATCAAATAAAGATCAGGGTAAGCATCCCGCCACAGGGTCATAGCTCGGTATCACTTAAAAGAGGGTGGGCAAGTGCTACATACATTACTGCCGAAGAACATTTAGCAGAGCAAACCAACCCGGCAAAGAGGAAAAAAACAAACAGCCAGTAATCGCCTTCCTCCAATCATGATTCAAGTAAACTTTTCCACAAAATGAACTTCTGAACTGCACAGCAGTCTGCTTTTTATATTTTCATGCATTAATGAAATATAATTATGGATAGAAGTTCTGCTGGTATCAGTGGTCAATACGCAAGATCAGGTAATAATGACAACCAAACGAATGACCATGCCGCTTCCAGGCGTGGGCGATGCAGACAAGCCACAGTCAGACAACGGGATAATACCCCACGCACAACCCCGGGGCGTAATAAATTTTACCATTCTTCTGCCGCAGGCCCTTCTCAATATTTACTGCGCCGTTCAGTAACCCCTGCTCAAAATTTTCATGCCCTCATCAAACAGGAAATAATGGATGATCTGGTGAGGAAATCGGATAGTTTCGGTCATCGCTATGACGGGAGAGATCACGGCCTATATGCCAGTTCAATAAAAAAATACACGTCAGCGTCTAAAAGACCGTTAAATCGAGCGGAACAAAGCCAGCTAATGCGTTTACTGCAAAATTTCACAGCAACGCGGAGCTGGAATTGGCGAAGCCTGACGACAACACTGCACTCATTGACTTCAGCGGGTGTTTTTACCCCTCATAAACCCATGGATGAGCGTGTTAAGCGTACTCAAGCTGCCTTATTATCGACGCTACTGGATGCAATAATATTCAAGTGCCAGCAACAACCTCCCGCCAAGGATATTGATGCCCATGGAATCGCCAACCTGATGTGGGCCATGGCGAAACTGGTGGACAGCGGGCAGAACCGGATACCAGAGCTTAAAGAGGCCGTGGCCGTGTTGTTGCCCCATGTGAACGTACAGAAAAAACAATTTATTCCTCAGGGAATCGCCAACCTGCTGTGGGCTATGGCGAAACTGGTGGACATCGGGCAGGAGCAGACACCAGAGGTCAACAAGACCGTGTCCACGCTGTTGCCCAGCGTAAACGCCCAGAAAACTGACTTTAAACCACAGGAAATCAATAACCTGCTGTGGGCCATGGCAAAACTCGTGGACAACGGCCAGAAGTGGGCATCAGGCCTCAAAGAGGCTGTGGCCGTAATGTTGCCCCACGTGAACGCAGAGAAAGACCAGTTTATTCCTCAGCATATCGCCAATCTGCTGTGGGCCATGGCGAAACTGGTGGACAATGGCCAAGAGCGGACACCAGAACTCAAAGCGACCGTAGCCGCGCTGTTACCCCGCGTGAATGCACAAAGAGACCAGTTTAATGCCCAGGGTATCGCCAACCTGCTGTGGGCCATGGCGAAACTGGTGGAAAACGGGCTGGAGCCGACACCAGAGCTCAAAGAGGCCGTGGCCGCGCTGTTGCCCCACGTGAACGCACAGAAAGAACAATTTACTGCCCTGGCTATTGCCAACCTGCTGTGGGCCATGGCGAAACTGGTGGACAACGGCCAGGAGCAGACACCAGAATTGAACGAGACCGTGGCCGCGTTGTTGCCCCACGTGAATGCACAGAAAGACCAGTTTATTCCTCAGCATATCGCCAACCTGCTGTGGGCCATGGCAAAACTGGTGGACAAAGGACTGGAGCGGTCACCAGACCTTAACAAAGCCGTGGCCGTGCTGTTGCCCCAGGTGAACGCGCAGAAAGACCAGTTTATTCCTCAGCATATCGCCAATCTGCTGTGGGCCATGGCGAAACTGGTGGACAACGGGCTGAAGAAAACACCAGGGCTTAAAGATGCTGTGGCCGCGCTGTTGCCCAACGTAAATGCACTGAAAGACCAATTTATTCCCCAGCATATCACCAACCTGCTGTGGGCCATGGCAAAACTGGTGGACAACAGATACGAACAGACACCAGAGTTCAACAAAGCTGTGGCTGCGCTGTTGCCCAACGTAAATACACAGAAAGACCAATTTAATGCTCAGTGTGTCACCAACCTGCTGTGGGCCATGGCAAAACTGGTGGACAGTGAGCAGGTGCAGGCACCAGAGTTCAACGAAGCTGTGGTCGCGCTGTTGCCCCTTGTGAACGCACAGAAAGACCAATTTAATGCCCAGGGTGTTGCCAATCTTCTGTGGGCCACAGCCAAAATGGGTGAACTCATTGAGCTGAACCTGGCTACCTGTACGTTCGAATCGCTTGTCTATCGAATCAGTGAGAAGCTTCAGTTTTCTCAGAAAGAGATATCGATGTCTCTCTGGGGAATAATGGTATGCTGTGCCAGGTTGGCTCTAGACTCCAATGCCAATAAAAATAACATCCTTGAGAAGCACATGGATGACCTGTTAACTCGCCTGGAAAATACCTCGCCAAAGAATAAAGAGCATCAATCCATCATGATCATGGCCGCAAGTTGGCTTGGCAGAACCTGTTCGGTCATTCTCGATTACCAGACGACCATTTCAAAAACCCAGGCCGACTTCCGCGATCAACTCAAATCATCTATTCCATCTTTGAAGATCGAAGAGGAAAAGAGTCTGAACTCACTGCCTCCGGTTGACCTGCTTTTGCCAGATCACAACATGGTGATTGAAGTTCAGGGATCGTCTCATTACGTAGGTGGTGATTTCAAAACCTGGAAGGGTTCGACTCTGCTTAAAATCGCACTGCTGCAAAAAGCAGGATTTGAGGTCATTGAAATCCCGGCTAACCAGCTTTTTAACAACGATTTAATGAAACCATACATTGATCAAATAAAGACCAGGATAGGCATCACGCCACAGGAGCATGGCTCTGTAGCACTTAAAAGAAGGTGGGCAGGCGCTGCACACGTCACTGGTGAAGAACATTTAGCAGAGCAACCCAACCCGGCAAAGAAGAAAACAGGCAGCCAGTAATCCCCTTCCTCCCATCATGACTTAAGTAAACTTTTTTGCACAATGAACTTCTGGGCAGAACAGCAGTCTGCCTTTTATATTTTCATGAATTAATGAAATATAATTATGGATAGAAGTTCTGCTGGTATCAGTGGTCAATACGCAAGATCAGGTAATAATAACCAACCGAATGACCATGCCGCTTCCAGGCGTGGGCGATATAGACAAGCCACAGTCAAACAGCGAGATAATACCCCACGCACAACCCCGGGGCGTAATAAATTTCACCATTCTTCTGCCCCACGCCCTTCTCAATATCTACTGCGCCGTTCAGTAAACCCTGCTCAAAATTTTAATGATCTCACCAAACAGGAAATAATGGCTGGCCTGGTGAGTAAATCGGATCGTTTCGGTCATCGCTATGATGGGAGAAATCACGGTCACTATGCCAGTTCAATTAAAAAATACTCATCAGCGGCTAAAAGACCGTTAAATCGAACGGAACAAAGCCAGTTGCTGCGTTTGCTGCAGAATTTTACTGCAACACGGAGCTGGAATTGGCGAAGCCTGACGACAACACTTCATTCATTGACGTCAGCGGGCATTTTTACCCCTCTTAAACCCATGGATGAAGTTGTTATGCGTACTCAAGCCGCCTTATTGTCAACACTACTTGATCCAATAATATTCAAGTGCCAGCAAAAACCTCACGCCAGGGATATAGATGCCCAGGGTGTCGCCAACCTGCTGTGGGCCATGACAAAAATGTTGGACAACGGGCAGGAACGGACACCGGAGTTCAACGAGGCCGTGGTCGCTTTGTTACACCACGTGAACGCACAGAAAGACCAATTCAATGCCCAGCATATTACCAACCAGCTGTGGGCTATGGCCAAACTGGTGGAAAAAGGGCAGGAATGGACACCCGTGCTTAAAGAGGCCATCGCCGCGCTGTTACCCCACGTAAACGCACAGAAAACTAAAGAACCGCAGGAAATTGCCAACCAGCTGTGGGCCATTGCAAAAATGGTGGACAACGGACTGCAGCGAACACAAAGGCTAAAACAGACCATGGCCGCACTGTTACTGCTCGTGAGCAAACAGAAAGCCAACTTTGGACCACAGGGCATCACCAACCTGATGTGGGCCATGGCGAAACTGGTGGACAACGGGCAGGCACTGACGCCAAAGCTCAAAGCGGCAGTGGCTGCGCTGTTGCCCCATGTTAATGCAAAGAAAGACCAATTTATTCCTCAGCATATCGCCAACCTGCTGTGGGCCATGGCGAAATTGCTAGACAACGGACTGGAGCGGACACCAGAGTTCAACGAGGCCACCGCCACGCTGTTGCCCTACGTGAAGATAAAGAAACACCAATTTAATACTCAGGGTATCACCTGCGTGTTGTGGGCCATGGCAAAACTGGTAGACAACGTGCAGTATTGGACACCAGGGCTCAAGGAGACCGTGACTGCACTGTTGCCTCACGTGATCGCACAGAAAGACCAATTTATTCCTCAACAAATCGCCAACCTGCTGTGGGCCATGGCGAAACTGATAGACAACGGACAGAAACTGACACCGGGGCTCAAAGAGACCCTGGCCGCGCTTTTGCCCCGCGTGAACATACAGAAAGACCAATTTATTACCCAGGGCATCACCAACCTGATGTGGGCCATCGCGAAACTGGTGGACAACGGGCAGAAATGGACACCAGGGCTCAACGAAGCCGTGACCCTGCTTTTGCCCCGTGTGAGCGCACAGAAAACTAGCTTTAAACCACAGGAAATCGCCAACCTGATTTGGGCCATGGCAAAACTGGTGGACAACAAGCTGAACTTGACACCAAGCCTCAAAAAAACCGTGGTCGTGCTGTTGCCCCATGTGAACGCGCAGAAAGACCAATTTATGCCTCAGCATATTGCCAACCTGTTGTGGGCCGTGGCTAAACTGGTGGACAACGGGCAGGCGCAGACACCAGAAATCAAAGAAACCGTGGCCATGCTGTTGCCCCAGGTGAACGCACACAAAGCTAACTTTAAACCACAGGAAATCGCCAACTTGCTGTGGGCCATGGCGAAACTGGTGGACCACGGGCAGGAGCGGACACCCAAGCTCAACAAGGCCGTAGCCGTGCTATTGCCCCACCTGAACACTCAAAAGTCTAACTTTAATCTACAGGAAATCACCAACCTGCTGTGGGCCATCGCAAAATTGGTGGACAATGGACAAGAGTGGACACCAGAGTTCAATGAGGCCGTGACTGCCCTGTTGCCACACTTGAACACACAAAAAGACCAGTTTACTCCTCAGCATATCGCCAACCTGCTATGGGTCATGGCAAAACTGGTGAACAATGGGCAGGAGCGGACACCAGAATTCGAAGAGGCCGTCGCCGCGCTGTTGCCCCACATCAACACACAGAAAGCTAACTTTAAACCACAGGAAATTGCTAACCTGCTGTGGGCCGTGGCGAAACTGGGAGAGTTCGTTGCGCTGAAGGTGGTTACCTCTACGTTCGAATCGCTTGTTTACCGAATCAGTGAAAATCCTCAGCTCTCCCAGAAAGACATATTGATGTCCCTCTGGGGAATAATGGTATGTTGTGCCAGGTTGTCTCTGGTCTCCCATGCCAATAAAAATAACAGGCTGGAAAAGTACATGGATGACCTGTTTGCTCGTCTGGAAAATACAGCCCCGGACAATGTAGAGGATCAACGCATCATTGCCATGGCCGCAAGTTGGCTTGGCAAAGCCTGTCCGGTCGTGCCCCATTACCATAACATCATTTCAAAACCTCAATCCGACTTCCGCAATCAACTCCAATCATGCATTCCCTCTTTGAAAATTGAAGAAGAAAAGAGCCTGAACTCATTAGCTCCGGTGGACCTGATACTGCCAGATCACAAGATGGTGATTGAAGTTCAGGGATCGTCTCATTACGTGGGTGGTGATTTCAAAACCAGGAATGGTTCTACTCTGCTGAAAATCGCACTGCTGCAAAAAGCAGGATTTAAGGTCGTTGAAATTCCGGTTAACCAGCTTTGTAGCCAGAAGTCGATTAAACGATGCATTGATCAAATAAAGACCAGGGTAGATATCCAGCCACAGGGGCATGGTTTTGTATCACTTACTTAAAGCACGGCGCAGATCTCCCATATTTTACTGCCGATAAAGGATGGTAAGACCTCTGTTACTTTTACGTTTATAAATATTTCAGCAAAATGAACTTCTGAAAAGAACCGCAGTCTGCTTTTTATATTTCCATGAATTAATGAAATATAATTATGGATAGAAGCTCTGCGGGTAGCAGTGGTCAATACACAAGATCAGATAATTACTACAACCGACAGGATGGCCATCCCATTTCTCCTTCAAGGTGTGTTCAATATAGACATGGCCCAGTCAGACAGAGGGATAATCCCCTCCGCACTACCCCGGGGCGCAATGATTTTTACCATTCTTCAGCTGCACGCCCTTCTAAATATCTACTGTGTCGTTCAATAAACAATGCTCGAGATTTTAATAGTCTCATCAAACAGGAGATCATGGATGGTCTGGTGAGTAAATCGGATCGTTTCGGTCATCGCTATGATGGGAGAGATCACGGTCTATATGCCAGTTCAATTAAAAAATACACGTCAGCGTCTAAAAGACCGTTAAATCGAGCGGAACAAAGCCAGCTGATGCGTTTGATGCAAAATTTTACCGCAACGCCGAGCTGGAATTGGCTAAGCCTGACCACAACACTTCATTCATTGACTTCAGCCGGTGTTTTTACTTCTCATCACCCCATGGATGAGCGTGTTAAGCGAACTCAGGCTGCCATACTGTCAACGCTGCTTGAGGCAATCATATTCAAGTGCAACCAAAAACATAACGTCATGGATATTGATGCCCAGGGTGTCGCCAACCTGCTGTGGGCCATGGCGAAACTGGTGGACAACGAGCCACAGCGGATGCCAGGGTTTAACGAAACCGTGGCCGCGCTGTTGCCCCATATGAGCGCACAGAAAGCTAACTTTACACCACAGGGTATCGCCAACCTTCTTTGGGCCATGGCGAAACTGGTGGACAACGAGCCACAGTGGATGCCAGGGTTTAACGAAACCGTGGCCGCGCTGTTGCCCCATGTGAGCGCACAGAAAGCTAACTTTACACCACAGGGTATCGCCAACCTTCTGTGGGCCATGGCGAAACTGGTGGACAACGGGCAAAAGCGAACACCAGAGTTCAACGAGGCGTTGGCTGCGCTGTTGCCCCACGTGAGCGCAGCGAAAGCTAACTTTAAACCACAGGGTATTGCCAACCTGCTGTGGGCCATGTCAAAACTGATGGACAACGGGCTGGAGCGGACACCAGGGCTCAAAGAGGCTATGGCCGCACTGTTGCCCCAGGTGAACGCAAAGAAAAAACAATTTATTCCTCAGCATATCGCCAGCCTGCTGTGGGCCATGGCAAAACTGGTGGACAAGGGGCAAGAGCAGACACCAGAGCTGAACAAGGCCGTGGCCGCGCTGTTACCCTTCGTGAACGCACAGAAAGCTAACTTTAAACCACAGGAAATCGCCAACCTGCTATGGGCCATGGCGAAACTGGTGGACAACGGGCTGGAGCGGACACCGCTGTTCAAAGAGCCCGTGGCCGCGCTATTGCCACTCGTCAACACAGCGAAAGCTAACTTTAATCCACAAGAAATCGCCAACCTGCTGTGGGCCACGGCGAAACTGGTGGACAACGGCCTGGTTCGGACATCACAACTCAACGAGGCCTTGGCCGCGCTGTTGCCTCACGTGAACGCACAGAAAGATAACTTTGAACCACAGGGTATCACCAACCTGCTGTGGGCCATGGCGAAACTGGTGGATAGCGGGCAGGAGCAGGCATCAGTGTTTAACGAGGCCGTGGCTGCGCTGTTGCCTCATGTGCACGCAGCGAAAGCTAACTTTAAACCACAGGGAATCGCCAACCTTCTGTGGGCCATGGCGAAACTGGTGGACAACGGGGAGTGGACATCAGAACTCAACGAGGTCGTGGCCGCGCTGTTGCGCCACATGAACACACAGAAAGCTAACTTTAAACCACAGGAAATCGCTAATCTTCTGTGGGCCATGGCGAAACTGGTGGACAACGGGGAGTGGGCATCAGAGCTCAACGAGGTCGTGGCCGCGCTGTTGCGTCAAGTGATCACACAGAAAGCTAACTTTAAACCACAGGAAATCGCCAATCTGCTGTGGGCCACGGCGAAACTGGGTGAGTTCGTTGAGCTGAACCTGGTGACCTTTGTGTTCGAATCGCTTGTTAACCGAATCAGTGAAAACCCTCAGCTCTCACAGAAAGACATATTGATGTCTCTCTGGGGAGTAATGGTTTGCTGTGCCAGATTGTCTCTGGACTGCAGTTACAATAACTGGCTTGAAAAGCACATGGATGACCTGTTTATCCGTTTGGAAACTACATTCCTGCACAATGAAGAGGATCAACGGACCATTGCCCAGGCCGCAAGTTGGCTTGGCAGAGTGTGTCCTGTCGTCCCCCATTACCAGACAATCAGGTCAAAACATCAATCCGACTTTCACGATCAACTCCAATCATGCTTTCCCTCTTTGAAGATTGAAGAAGAAAAATGCCTGAACTCACTGCCTCCGGTTGACCTGCTACTGCCAGATCACAACATTGTTATTGAAGTTCAGGGACCGTTTCATTACGTGTGTGGTGATTTCAACACCAGGAATGGTTCGACTCTGCTGAAAATCGCACTGTTGCAAAAACAAGGATTTGAGGTCATTGAAATTCCGGTTAACAGGCTCTTGAGTCAGGATTTAATGAAACCATACATTGATCAAATAAAGACCAGGACAGGCTTCCCGCCACAGGTGCATGGCTCTGTATCACTGAAAAGAAGGTGGGCAGATGAGGCATACGTTACTGCTGATAAAGGCAGGCAACCCTCAGATCACGGTTACTTGACTGTGGAAGAACATTCAGAGGAAAAAGTCGGCAAACCGGCAAAGAGGAAGAAAACAAACATCCAATAATCGCCTTCCTCACATCATGACTCAATAACCTTTTTCACATTCCGGGAAAGAATACGGGTGTAGAACACCTGTTGCCTATACATCTCGTCCCGGGTGATTTACAAATAATGGATTGGTGGCATCAGGAGCAGATGTGCTTCCCCAACCGTTTACGTTTACAAACATTCCAGCAAAATGAACTTTTGAACAAAACAGCAGTCTTCTTCTCATGTTTTCGTGAATTAATGAAATATAATTATGGATAGAAGCCCTGCTGGTATCAGTGGTCAATACTCAAGATCAGGTAATTATGACAACCAACCGAATGATCATGCCGCTTCTTCAAGGCTTGGGCAATATAGACATGCCACAGTCAGGCAATGGGGTCATCCCCCCCGCACAGCGCCGGGGCGTAATGAATTTTACTATTCTTCTGCCGCATGCTCTTTTCAAGATCTACAACGCCGTTCAGTAAACCACGCTCAGGATTTTAATAACCTCATCAAACAGGAAATAATGGATGGTCTGGTGAATCAATCTGATTGGATCGGTCAACGCTATGATGGGAGAAATCACGGGCGATATGCCAGTTCAATTAAAAAATACACATTAGCTGCTAAAAGACCGTTAAATCGAGCGGAACAAAGCCACCTGATATGTTTTCTGAAAAATTTTACCGTAACGCCAGGCTGGAATTGGCGAAGCCTGACGACAACACTGCATTCATTTACTTCAGCGGGTGTTTTTACCCCTCATAACCCCATGGATGAGCGTGTTAAGCATACTCAGGCTGCCTTATTGTCAACGCTACTTGATGTCATAATATTCAAGTGCAACCAAAAAGCTGAAACCAGTGATATCGGTGCCCAGGGTGTCGCTAACCTGCTGTGGTCCATGGCCAAACTGGCAGACAGCGGGCAGGAGCGAAAATCAGGGCTCAACGAGGCTGTGGCCGCACTGTTGCCCCACATGAACGCACAGCAGGACCAATTTATTTCTCAACATATTGCCAACCTGCTATGGGCCATGGCGAAACTGGTGGACAACGGGCAGGAACAGACGCCAGAACTCAATGAGGCCGTGGCCAGGTTATTGGCCGATGTGAACGCACATAAAGCTAACTTTAAACCACAGGAAATCGCCAACCTGCTCTGGGCAATGGCGAAGCTGGTAGACAACGGACAGGAGCAGGTACCAGGCTTCAAGGAAGCACTGGCCACGCTTTTACCCCATGTGAACATACAGAAAGACCAATTTATTTCGCAGCATATCGCCAACCTGCTGTGGGCCATGGCGAAATTGCTAGACAACGGACTGGAGCGGACACCAGAGTTCAACGAGGCCACCGCCGCGCTGTTGCCCCACGTGAACGAACAAAAAAACCAATTTAATGCCCAGGGTGTCACCAACCTGCTGTGGGCCATGGCGAAACTGGTGGACAATGGACAGGAGCGGACACCAGAACTGAACGAGGCCGTGGCCGCGCTGTTGACCCGGGTAAACGCACAGAAAGACCAATTTAATGCCCGGGGTGTCACCAACCTGCTGTGGGCCATAGCGAAACTGATGGACAGTGGGCAGGAGCGGACACCAGAACTGAACGATGCCCTGGCCGCGCTGGTGCACCACGTGAACGGGCAGAAAGCTCACTTCAAACCACGGGACATCGCCAACCTGCTGTGGGCCATGGCGAAACTGGTGGACAACGAGCCCCAGTGGACGCCAGGGTTTAACGAAACCGTGGCCGCGCTGTTGCCCCATGTGAGCGCACAGAAAGCTAACTTTACACCACAGGGTATCGCCAACCTGCTGTGGGCCATGGCGAAACTGGTGGACAACGGGCAAAAGCGAACACCAGAGTTCAACGAAGCGTTGACTGCGCTGTTGCCCCACGTGAGCGCACAGAAGGCAAACTTTACACCACAGGGTATCGCCAACCTGCTGTGGGCCATGTCAAAACTGTTAGACAACGAGCAGGAGCGGACACCAGGGCTCAAAGAGGCTGTGGCCACACTGTTGCCCCAGGTGAACGCAAAGAAAAACCAATTTATTCCTCAGCATATCGCCAACCTGCTGTGGGCCATGGCAAAACTGGTGGACAAGGGGCAGGAGCAGACACCAGAGTTCAACAACGCCGTGGCCGCGCTGTTGCCCTTAGTGAACGCACAGAAAGCTAACTTTAAACCACAGGAAATCTCCAGCCTGCTATGGGCCACGCCGAAACTGGTGGACAACGGACAGGAGCGGACACCGCCGCTCAAAGAGGCCACGGCCGCGCTGCTGCCACTCGTGAACACAGCGAAAGCTGACTTTAACCCACAAAAAATCGCCAACCTGCTATGGTCCATGGCGAAAATGGTGGACAACGGGCAGAAGCGGACACCGCTGCTCGAAGAGGCCGTGGCCGCGCTGTTGCCACTCGTCAACACAGCGAAAGCTAACTTTAATCCACAAGAAATCGCCAACCTGCTTTGGGCCATGGCGAAACTGGTGAGCAACGGCCTGGATCGGACACCACAACTCAACGAGGCCGTGGCCGCGCTGTTGCCACTCGTCAACACAGCGAAAGCTAACTTTAACCCACAAGAAATCGTCAACCTGCTTTGGGCCATGGCGAAACTGGTGGACAACGGGCAGGATAGGACACCAGAGCTTAAAGAGGCCGTGGCCTCGCTGTTGCCACACGTGAAAGCACAGAAAGATAACTTTACACCACAGGGTATCGCCAACCTGCTGTGGGCCATGGCGAAACTGTTGGATAGCGGGCAGGAGCGGACCTCAGAGTTTAACGAGGCCGTGGCTGCGCTGTTGCCTCACGTGAACGCAGCGAAAGCTAACTTTAAACCACAGGGAATCGCCAACCTGCTGTGGGTCGTGACGAAACTGGTGGACAACGGGCAGGAGCGAACACCAGTGTTTAACGAGACCGTGACCACGCTGTTGCGCCATGTGAGCACACAGAAAGCTGACTTTAAACCACAAGAAATCGCCAACCTTATGTGGGCCATGGCGAAACTGATGTCCAACGGGGAGTGGACATCAGAGCTCAACGGGGCCGTGGCCACGCTGTTGCGCCACGTGAACACACAGCAAGCGAACTTTAAGCCACAGGAAATCGCCAATCTGCTGTGGGCCACGGCGAAACTGGGTGAACTCGTTGAGCTGAACGTGGCTACCTCTATGTTTGCATCGCTTGTTTACCGAATCAGTGAAAACCCTCAGCTCTTACAGCAAGACCTATTGATGTCTCTCTGGGGAGTAATGGTTTGCTGTGCCAGATTGCCTCTGGACTCCAATAACTGGCTTGAAAAGCACATGGATGACCTGTTTACTCGTCTGGAAAATACATCCCTGCACAATGAAGAGAATCAACGCACCATTGCCCAGGCCGCAAGTTGGCTTGGCAGAGCATGTCCGTTCGTCCCCCATTACCAGACAGTCGTTTCAAAACGTCAATCCCACTTCCGCAATCAACTCCATTCATGCATTCCATCTTTGAGGATTGAAGAAGAAAAGAGTCTGAATTCATTACCCCCGGTTGACCTGCTGCTGCCAGATCACAACATGGTCATTGAAATTCAGGGGCCTTCTCATTACGTGGGTGGTGATTTCAACACCAGGAAGGGTTCGACTCTGCTGAAAATCGCACTGTTACAAAAAGCAGGATTTGAGGTCATTGAAATTCCGGCTAACAAGCTTTCTAATCAGGATTCAATGAAACCATACATTAATCAAATAAAGACCAGGATAGGCTGCCCGCCACAGGGGTATGGCTCTGTATCACTGAAAAGAAGATGGGCAGATGCGGCATACGTTACTGCTGGTGACAGGCGACCCTCAGATCACGGTTACTTGACTGTGGAAGAACATTCAGAGAAGAAAACCGGCAAACCGGCAAAGAGGAAGAAAACAAACATCCAATAATCGCCTTCCTCACATCATGACTCAATAACCTATTTCACATTCCGGGAAAGAATGCGGGTGTAGAGCACCTGTTGCCTATACATCTCGTCCCGGGTGATTTGCAAATAATGGATTGGTGGCATCAGGAGTAGATGTGCTTCCCCAACCGTTTGCGTTTACAAACATTCCAGCAAAATGAACTTCTGGGCAGAACCGCAGTCTGCTTTTTATATTTCCATGAATTAATGAAATATAATTATGGACAGAAGCTCTGCGGGTATCAGTGGTCAATACACAATACCAGGTAATGGTAACAACCAACCGAAGGAACATGCCGCCTCTTCAAGGCGTGGGCGATATAGACATGCCCCAGTCAGACAATGGTGTCATCCCCCCCGCACAGCCCCGGGGCGTAATGAATTGTACTATTCTTCTGCCGCCTGCTCTTTTCAACATCTACAGCGCCGTTCAGTAAACCGCACTTCGGATTTTAATAACCTCATCAAACAGAAAATAATGGATAGTCTGGTGAATCGATCTAATCGGATCGGTCATCGCTATGATGGGAAGTATCATGGTCAATATGCCAGCTCAATTAAAAAATACACGTCAGCTGCTAAAAGACCGTTAAATCGAACTGAACAAAGCCAGCTGATATGTTTCCTGCAAAATTTTACCGCAACGCCAGGCTGGAATTGGCGAAGCCTGACGACAACATTTCACTCATTTACTTCAGCCGGTGTTTTTACCCCTCATAACCCCATGGATGAGCGTGTCAAGCGTACTCAGGCTGCCTTATTGTCAACGCTACTTGATGCAATAAGATTCAAGTGCAACCAAAAACCTCAAGCCATGAATATTGATCCCCGGGGTGTCGTCAACCTGCTGTGGGCCATGGCGAAACTGGTCAACGGTCAGAAGTGGGCACCGGGGCTCAAAGAGGCCGTGGCCGCGCTGTTGCCCCATGTGAACCCACAGAAAGACCGATGTGCGCCTCAGCATATCGCCAACCTGGTATGGGCCATGGCGAAACTTGTGGACAATGGGCTGGAGCAGATAGTGGGGCTCAAAGAAGCTGTGACTTCGCTGTTGCCTCACTTGAACACACAGAAAAACCAATTTATTCCTCAGCATATCGCCAACCTGCTGTGGGCCATGGCGAAACTGGTGGACAACGGCCAGGAACGGACACCCGGGTTCAACGAGGCCGTGGTCGCGCTGTTGCCCCGTGTAAAAGCACATAAAGACCGATTTAATGCACAGGCCAGTGCCAACCTGCTGTGGGCCATGGCCAAACTGGTGGACAACGGCCAGCAGTGGACACCGGGGCTCAAAGAGGCAGTGACCGCGCTGTTGCCCCGCGTGAACGCACAGAAAGCCAGCTTTAAACCACAGGAAGTCAGCAACCTGCTGTGGGCCATGGCGAAACTGGTGGACAACGGCCAGAAGCTGACAGCCGAACTCAAAGCGGCTGTGGCCGCGCTGTTACCTTACGTGAACGCACACAAAGCTAACTTTCAGCCACAGGAAATCACCAACCTGTTGTGGGTCATCGCGAAACTGTCGGACAACAACCAAGAGCGAACAACCGAGCTCAACGAGGCCGTGGCCGCGCTGTTGCCCCACGTAAACGCACAGCAAGCTAACTTTCAACCACAGGAAATCGCCAACCTGCTGTGGGCCGTGGCAAAACTGGGAGAGCTCGTTGAGCTGAACGTGGTTACTTCTACCTTCGAATCGCTTGTCTACCGAATCAGTGAAAACCCTCAGTTCTCTCAACAAGCAATATTGATGTCTCTATGGGGAGTAATGGTATGCTGTGCCAGGTTGTCTCTGGCCTCCAATTCCAACAAAAATAACTGTCTTTAAAAACACATGGATGACCTGTTTTCTCGCCTGGAAAATACCTCCCCAGACAATGCAGAGGAACAATCCATCCTTGCCATGGCCACAAGTTGGCTTGGCAGAGCGTATCCGGTGGTCCCCCATTACCAGACAATCATTTCAAAGCCTCAAACCATCGTCCGCAACCAACTGCAATCATGTATTCCCTCTTTGCGAATTGAAGAAGAAAAAAGTCTGAACTCACTGCCTCCGGTTGACCTGCTACTGCCAGATCACAATATAGTGATTGAAGTTCAGGGCCCCTCTCATTACGTGAGTGGTGATTTCACAACCAGGAATGGTTCGACTCTGCTGAAAATCGCACTGTTGCAAAAAGCAGGATTTGAGGTCATTGAAATTCCGGTTAACAGGCTCTTGAGTCAGGATTTAATGAAACCATACATTGATCAAATAAAGACCAGGACAGGCTTCCCGCCACCGGAGCATGGCTCTGTATCACTTAAAAGAAGGTGGCCAGATGAGGCATACGTTACTGCTGATAAAGGTCGGCAACCCACAGATCACGGTTACTTGACCGCCGAAGAACATTCAGGGGAGCAAACCGGTAAACCCGCCAAGAGGAAGAAAACAAACAGCCAGTTAGACATTTCAGCAAAATGAACTTTTGAACAAAACAGCAGTCTGCTTTTCATATTTTCATGAATCAATGAAATATAATTATGGATAGAAGCTCTGCTGGTATCAGTGGTCAATACGCAAGGTCAGGCAATGATTACAACCGACCGGATGACCAGGCCGCTTCTTCACGGCGTGGACGATATAGATATGCCACAGTCAGACAATGGAATAACCCCTCCCGCACTGCCCCGGTGCGTCATGAATTTTACCATTCTTCTGTCACACGCTCTTCTCAACATCTACAGTACCGTTCAGTAAACCCTGCTCAAGATTTTAATGCTCTCACCAGGCAGGAAACAATGGATGGCCTGGTGAGAAAATCTTATCGTTTCGGTGATCGCTATGATGGGAGAGATCACGGCCTATATGCCAGTTCAATTAAAAAATACACGTCAGCGTCTAAAAGACCTTTAAATCGAGCGGAACAAAGCCAGCTGATGCATTTGCTGCAAAATTTCACAGCAACGCGGAGCTGGAATTGGCGAAGCCTGACGACAACACTTCACTCATTGACTTCAGCGGGTGTTTTTACCCCTCCCAGACCCTTGGATGAGCGTGTCAAGCATACTCAGGCTGCCTTATTGGCAACACTACTTGATGCAATCATATTCAAGTGCAACCAAAAACCTGAAGCCAGCTATATTGGTGCCCAGGAAATTGCCAATCTGCTGTGGGCTATGGCGAAACTGGCAGACAGCGGCCAGGAGCGAACACCAGGGTTCAACGAGGCGGTGGCCGCACTGTTGCCCCACGTGAACGCAAAGAAAAACCAATTGATTCCTCAGCATATCGCCAACCTGCTGTGGGCCATGGCGAAACTGGTGAACAACGGGCAGGAGCGGACACCGGGGCTCAATGAGGCCGTGGCCTGCCTGTTGTCCAAAGTGAACGCACAGAAAGCCAACTTTAAACCACAGGAAATCGGCAACCTGCTGTGGGCCATGGCGAAACTGGTGGACAACGGGCAGGAGCAGACACCTGAGTTCAACGAGGCCATGGCATCGTTGCTGCCCCTCGTGAACGCAAAGAAAGACCAATTGATACCACAGAATATCGTCAACCTGCTGTGGGCCATGGCGAAACTGGTGGACTACGGGCATCAACGGACATCAGTTTTCAAGGGGGCCATGAACGCGCTGTTGCCCCTCGTGAACGCGCAGAAATACCAATTTATTCCTCAGCATATCGCCAACCTGCTGTGGGCCATGGCGAAACTGGTGAACAACGGGCAGGAGCAGACATCAGTTTTCAAGGGGGCCATAACCGTGCTGTTGACACTCGTGAGCGCACATAAAGACCAATTTAATGCCCAGGCAATTACCAATCTCCTGTGGGCCATGGCGAAACTGGTGGACTGCGGGCAGGAGCAGACACCAGAGTTCAATGAGGCCGTGACGGCGCTGTTGCCTCACGTGAAGACACAGAAAAACCAATGTAATGCCCAGGGTATTGCCAACCTGCTGTGGGCCATGGCGAAACTGGTGGACAACCGGCAAAAGCGGACACCCGAGATCAACGAAGCCGTGGCCGCTCTGTTACCCAACGTGACCGCACAGGAGGCTCACTTAAAACCACAGGAAATCTCTAACCTGCTATGGGCCATGGCAAAACTGGTGGACTACGGGCAGGAACGGACGCCAGAGTTCAATAAGGCCGTGGCCGCGCTGTTGCCCGTCGCGAACACACAGAAAGCACACTTTCAACCACAGGAAATCGCTAATCTGCTGTGGGCCATGGCAAAACTGGTGGACAACAGGCAGAAACGGACGCCAGAGTTCAATGAGACCGTGGCCGCGCTCTTGCCCCGCGTGAACACACAGAAAGCTCACTTCAAACCACAGGAAATCAACAGCATGCTGTGGGCCATGGCGAAACTGGTGGACAACGGGTACAAGCGAACACCAGAGTTCCGCGAGGCCTTAGCCACGCTGTTGCACCGGGTGAAAGCACAGAAAGACCAATTTCATGCCCAGGAGATCGCCAGCCTGCTTTGGGCCTTGGCGAAACTGGTGGACAGCGGGCAGGAGCAGATACCAGGGCTCAACGAAGCCATGGCTGAGCTGTTGCCCCGGGTGAAGGCACAGAAAGACCAATTTAAAGCCCGGGGAATCACCAACCTGCTGTGGGCCATGGCAAAACTGGTGGACAACGGGCAGGAGCAGACACCAGGGCTCATTAACGAGGCCGTGGCCGTGCTGTTGCCTCACGTGAACGCACAGAAAGGCCCTTTTATTCCGCAGCAAATCGCCAACTTGCTGTGGGCCATGGCGAAACTGATGAACAACGGACTGGTGCAAACACCAGAGCTCAACGGGGCTGTGGCCACGCTTTTGGCCCAGGTGAACGCACAGAAAGCCAACTTTAAGCCACAGGCTACCGCCAACCTGCTGTGGGCCATGGCGAAACTGGGTGAGTTCGTTGAGCTGAACGTGGTGACCGCTACGTTTGAATCGTTGGTCTGCCGAATCAGTGGCAACCCTCAGTTCTCTCAGCAAGAGCTATCGATGTCTCTCTGGGGAGTGATGGTATGCTGTGCCAGGTTGTCTCTGGAATCCCATGCCAATAAAAATAATGTACTTGAAAAGCACATAGATAAACTGTTCACCCGCCTGAAAAATACATATCCCGATAATATAGAGGATCAATCCGTTATTGCCATGGCCGCCTTTTGGCTTGGCAGAACGTGTCCGGTCGCCCCCCATTACCGGTCAACTATTTCAAAACCTCACGCCGACTTCCGCAATCAACTCAAATCATGCATTCCATTTTTACAGATTGAAGAAGAAAAGAGTCTGAACTCACTGCCTCCGGTTGACCTGCTACTGCCAGATCACAACATGGTGATTGAAGTTCAGGGTCCCTCTCATTACGTGAGTGGTGATTTCAACACCAGGGATGGTTCGACTCTGCTTAAAATTGCCCTGCTACGAAAAGCAGGATTTGAGGTCATTGAAATCCCGATTAACCTGCTCAGGAGCCAGGATTCAATGAAACTCTTTATTGATCAAATAAAGTCCAGGGTAGACCTCCCACCACAGGGTCACAGCTCTATATCAGTTAAAAGTGGCTGGGCAGATGAGAAATACGACACTGTTTCTATATAAACATCTCAGTAAAATGAACTTCTGAATCGCACAGCAGTCTTCTTTTTATATTTTCATGAATTTATGAAATATAATTATGAATAAAAACTCTGCCGGGATCAGTGGTCAATGTGCAAGATCAGATAATGGTTACAACCAACCGGGTAACCAGGCCGCTCGTTCAAGGCGTGGGCGATATAGACATGCCACCGTCAGACAATGGGATAATCCCCCCCACACGGCTGCCCCGGGGCGTGATGAATTTTACCATTCTTCCGGCACACACTCTTCTCAATATCTACTGCCTCGTTCAGTGAACCCCGCTCAAGATTTTAATGCCTTCATCAAACAGGAAGTAATGGATGACCTGGTAAGTAAATCGGATCATTTCGGTCATCGCTATGATGGGAGAAATCACAGTCAATATGCCAGTTCAATTAAAAAATACACGACGGCTGCTAAAAGACCGTTAAATCGAGTGGAACAACGCCAGCTGATGCGTTTTCTGCAAAATTTCACAGTAACACGGAGCTGGAATTGGCGAAGCCTGACGACAACACTTCATTCATTGACTTCAGCGGGTGCTTTTACCCCCCATAACCCCATGGATCAGCGTGTTAAGCGTACACAAGCTGCCTTATTGTCAACGCTACTGGATGCAATAATATTCAAGTGCAACCGCAAAGCTGAAGCATGGGATATTGATGCCCGGGGAGTCGCCAGCCTGCTGTGGGCCATCGCGAAACTTGTGGACATCGGCCAGAAGCGCACACCAGAGTTCCAGGAGGCCGTGGCTGCTCTGCTGCCTCACATGAATGCACAGAAAGACCAATTTATACCTCAGCATATCGCCAACCTGCTCTGGGCCATGGCAAAACTGGCGGAGAACGGCCAGGAGCAGACACCAGAACTCAAAGAGGCCGTAGCCGCGCTGTTACCCCACGTGAACGCGATGAAAGACCAATTTACTTCTCAGCATATCGCCAACCTGCTGTGGGCCATGGCGAAACTGGGTGAGCTCGCTGAGCTGAACATGGTGACATCGACGTTCAAATCGCTAGTCTACCGAATCAGTGGCAACCCTCAGGTCTCTATGCAAGCGATATCGATGTCTCTCTGGGGAGTAATGGTATGCTGTGCCAGGCTGACTTTGGTCTCCAATAAAAATAATAAGCTTGAAAAGCATATCGACGCCCTGTTTACCCGGCTGAAAACGACCTTCCCGGACAATGAAGAAGAACAATCCATCATTGCCATGGCCGCAAGCTGGCTTGGTAGACCGTGCCCGTTCATCCCCCGTTACCAGACCATTATTTCAAAACCTCAAACCTTCTTTCGCGAGCAACTCCAATTATGCATGCCATCTTTGCAGATTGAAGAAGAAAAGAGTCTGAACTTTTTACCTCCGGTTGACCTGCTACTGCCAGATCGCAATATTATTATTGAAGTTCAGGGCCCCTCTCATTACGTGCGTGGTGATTTCAACACCAGGAATGGTTCGACTCTGCTGAAAATCGCACTGCTGCAAAAAGCAGGATTTGAGGTCATTGAAATCCCGATTAACCAGCTCAGGCGCGAGGATTCAACGAAACGACGTATTGATCAAATAAAGACCAGGGTGGACATCCCACCAAAGGGCCATGCCTCTGTATCACTTAAAGTAACTGCTCAAAATTTGGTGGTAAAAATGCATTTTCTGGAAAAATTTTATCGATTTTACTGGGCTGCAGAGGTGTCTGTGTAAAATTTCCCACCAAATTTTGAGCAGTTACCACTTAAAAGCAGGCAGATGAGAAGTAGGGCACTGCATAAACATCTCAGCAAAATGAACTTCTGAACCACACAGCAGTCTTCTTTTCATATTTTCATGAATTAATGAAATATAATTATGGATAGAAGCTCTGCTGGTGTCAGTGGTCAATACGCAAGATCAGATAATGCTTACCACCAACCGAATGACCATGCGGCATCTTCAAGGCGTGGCCGATACAGGCATGCCACAGTCAGACAATGGAATACTCCCCCCTGCACAGCCCCGGGGCGTAATGAATTGTACTATTCTTCTGCCGCATGCTCTTTTCAACATCTACAACGCCGTTCAGTAAACCACGCTCAGGATTTTAATAACCTCATCAAACAGGAAATAATGGATGATCTGGTGAATCAATCTGATCGGATCGGTCAACGCTATGATGGGAGACATCACGGGCGATATGCCAGTTCAATTAAAAAATACACATCAGCTGCTAAAAGACCGTTAAATCGAGCTGAACAAAGCCAGCTGATACGTTTGCTGCAAAATTTTAAAGCAACACGAAGCTGGAATTGGCTAAGTCTGGCGACCACACTGCATTCATTTACTTCAGCGGGTGTTTTTACCCCTCATAACCCCATGGATGGGCGTGTCAAGCGTACTCAGGCTGCCTTATTGTCAACGCTACTTGATACAATAATATTCAAGTGCAACCAAGCATCTCACGCCAGGGATATTGCTGCCCAGGGTGTTGCCAACCTGCTGTGGGCCTTGGCGAAACTGGTGGACAACGGGCAGGAGCAGACACCAGAGTTCAACGGGGCCGTGGCCGCGCTATTGCCCCACGTGAACCCACAGAAAAAACAATTTATTCCTCAGCATATCGTCAACCTGCTGTGGGCCATGGCGAAACTGGCGGACTACGGACAGGAGCGGACACCAGAATTCAACGGAGCCGTGGCCGCGCTATTGCCCCACGTAAATGTGCAGAAAGCTAACTTTACCGCCCAGGGAATCGCCAACCTGCTGTGGGCCATGGCGAAGCTGGTAGACAACGGACAGGAGCAGGCGCGAGGCTTCAAGGAAGCCCTGGCCACGCTTTTACCCCATGTGAACATACAGAAAGGCCAATTTATTCCGCAGCATATCACCAACCTGCTGTGGGCCATGGCGAAACTGGTGGACAACGGGCAAGAGCAGACACCAGTGCTCAAAGAGGCTGTGGCGGCGCTGTTGCCCCACGTGAACGCACAAAAAAACCAATTTAATGCCCAGGGTGTCACCAACCTGCTGTGGGCCATGGCGAAACTGGTGGACAATGGGCAGGAGCGGACACCAGAACTGAACAAGGCCGTGGCCGCGCTGTTAACCCGCGTAAACGCACAGAAAGACCAATTTAATGCCCAGGGTATCACCAACCTGCTGTGGGCCATGGCGAAACTGGTGGACAACGGGCAGGAGCGGACACCGCCGCTCAAAGAGGCCACGGCCGCGCTGCTGCCACTCGTGAACACAGCAAAAGCTAACTTTAACCCACAAGAAATCGCCAACCTGCTATGGGCCATGGCGAAACTGGTGGACAACGGGCTGGAGCGGACACCGCTGCTCAAAGAGTCCGTGACCGCGCTGTTGCCACTCGTCAACAAAGCGAAAGCTAACTTTAATCCACAAGAAATTGCCAACCTGCTATGGGCCACGGCGAAACTGGTGGGCAACGGCCTGGATCGGACACCACAACTCAACGAGGCCGTGGCCGTGCTGTTGCCTCACGTGAATGCAGCGAAAGCTAACTTTAACCGACAAGAAATCGCCAACCTGCTATGGGCCATGGCGAAACTGGTGGACAACGGTGAGGATAGGACACCAGAGCTTAAAGAGGCTGTGCACTCGCTGTTACCACACGTGAACGCACAGAAAGATAACTTTAAACCACAGGGTATCGCCAACCTGCTGTGGGCCATGGCGAAACTGGTGGATAGCGGGCAGGAGCGGACATCAGAGTTTAACGAGGCCGTCGCTGCGCTGTTGCCTTACGTGAACGCAGCGAAAGCTAACTTTAAACCACAGGGAATCGTCAACCTGCTGTGGGCCATGGCCAAACTGGTGGACAACGGGCAGGAGCGAACACCAGAGTTTAACGAGGCCGTGACCGCGCTGTTGCCTCACGTGAACACAGAGAAAGCTGACTTTAAACCACAGGGAATCGCCAACCTGCTGTGGGCCATGGCGAAACTGGTGGACAACGGGCAGGAGCGAACACCAGACTTTAACGGGGCCGTGACCGCGCTGTTGCGCCAAGTGAACACACAGAAAGCTGACTTTAAGCCAAAGGAAATCGCCAATCTGCTGTGGGCCACGGCGAAACTGGGTGAGTTCGTTGAGCTGAACCAGGTGACCTCTATGTTCGAATCGCTTGTTTACCGAATCAGTGAAAACCCTCAGCTCTCACAGCAAGACCTGTTGATGTCTCTCTGGGGAGTCATGGTTTGCTGTGCCAGATTGTCTCTGGACTCCAATAACAATAACTGGCTTGAAAAGCACATGGATGACTTGTTCACTCGTCTGGAAAATACATCGCCAGACAATGAAGAGGAACAATCCATCATTACCATGGCTGCAAGCTGGCTTGGCAGAACCTGTCCGATCGTTCGCCATTACCACACAAACATTTCAAAAACCCAGGCCGACTTCCACGATCAACTCCAATCATCTATTCCATCTTTGAAGATCGAAGAAGAAAAAAGGCTGAACTTATTACCTCCGGTTGACCTGCTGCTGACAGATCACAACATTGTTATTGAAGTTCAGGGCCCTTCTCATTACGTGGGTGGTGATTTCAAAACCAGGAAGGGTTCGACTCTGCTGAAAATCGCACTGTTGCAAAAAGCAGGATTTGAGGTCATTGAAATTCCGGTTAACAGGCTCTTGAGTCAGGATTTAATGAAACCATACATTGATCAAATAAAGACCAGGATAGGCATCCCGCTACAGGGGCATGGCTCTGTATCACTTAAAAGAAGTTGGGCAGATGCGGCATACGTTACTGCTGATGACAGGCAACCCTCAGATAACGGTTACTTGACCGCCGAAGAACATTCAGAGGAGCAAACCGGTAAACCGGCAAAGAGGAAGAAAACAAACATCCGGTAATCGCCTTTCTCCCATCATGACTCAATAAATTTTTTCACATTCCGGGAGAGAATGCGGGTGTGGAACACTTGTTGCTTATACATCTCGTCCCGGGTGATTTGAAAATAATGGATTGGTGGCATCAGGAGTAGATGTGCTTCCCCAACCGTTTACGTTTACAAACATTCCAGCAAAATGAACTTCTGAAAAGAACCGCAGTCTGCTTTTTATATTTCCATGAATTAATGAAATATAATTATGGATAGAAGCTCTGCTGGTATCAGCGGTCAATACACAAGATCAGATAATGATTACAACCGACCGAATGGTCATGCTACTTCTTCAAGGCGTGTGCAATATAGACATGGCCCAGTCAGACAGCAGGATAATCCCCTCCGCACTACCCCGGAGCGCAATGAATTTTACCATTCTTCTGCTGCACGCTCTTCTCAATATTTACTGTGCCGTTCAATAAGCAATGCTCGAGATTTCAATGCTCTTATCAAACAGGAGATAATGGATGGTCTGGTGAATAAATCGGATCGTTTCGGTCATCGCTATGATGGGAGAGATCACGGCCTATATGCCAGTTCAATTAAAAAATACACGTCAGCGTCTAAAAGACCGTTAAATCGAGCGGAACAAAGCCAACTGATGCGTTTGCTGCCAAATTTCACTGCAACACGGAGCTGGAATTGGCGAAGCCTGACGACAACACTGCACTCATTCACTTCAGCGGGTGTTTTTACCCTTCATAAACCCCTGGATGAGCGAGTTAAACTTACTCAGGCTAACTTATTGTCAACGCTATTTGATGCAATAATATTTAACTGCAATCAAAAACCTGAAGCCAGGGATATTGATGCTCTGGGAATCGCCAACCTGCTGTGGGCCATGGCGAAAATGATGGGCAACGGGCTGGAGCAGACACCAGAATTCAACGAGACCGTGGCCACGCTGTTGCCACACGTGAACGCACAGAAAGCTAACTTTACACCACAGGCAATCACCAATCTGCTGTGGGCCATGGCGAAACTGGTGGACAAAGGGCAGGAGCGCACAGCAGAGCTCAAAGAGGCTGTCGTCGTGTTGTTGCCCTACGTAAACGTACAGAAAGGCCAATTTATTCCTCAAGCTATTGCCAACCTGCTGTGGGCCATGGCGAAAATGGTAGACAACGGGCAGGAGCACACACCAGGGCTCAAAGAGGCCGTGGCTGCGCTGTTGCCCCACGTGAGCGCACAGAAAGACCAACTTAATGCCCAGGACATCGCCAACCTGCTATGGGCCATGGCGAAACTGGTGGACATCGGGCAGGAGCGGACACCAGAGCTCAACGAGGCCGTGGCTGGGGTATTGCTCCGCGTGAACGACCAGAAAGAGCGATTTATTCCTCAGCATATCGCCAACCTGCTGTGGGCCATGGCGAAACTGGTGGACAACTGGCAGGAGTGGTTACCAGAGCTCAACGAGGCCGTGGCGGCGTTGTTGCCCTACGTTAATGCACAAAAAGACCAATTTATTCCTCAGCATATCGCCAACCTGCTGTGGGCCATGGTGAAACTGGTGGACAACGGCCAGGAGCGGACACCAGAACTCAACGAGACCGTAGCCGCGCTGTTACCCCGCGTGAATGCACAGAAAGACCAATTTAATGCCCAAGGCATCGCCAACCTCTTATGGGCCATGGCAAAACTGGTGGACATCGGGCAGGAGCGGACACCAGAGCTCAACGAAACCGTGGCCGCGCTGTTGCCCCGCGTGAACGCACAGAAAGATCAATTTATTTCTCAGCATATCGCCAACCTGCTGTGGGCCATGACGAAACTGGTGGACAACGGGCAGGAGCGGACACCAGAACTCAACGAGACAGTGACTGCGCTGTTGCCCCACGTGAACGCACAGAAAGACCAATTTAATGCTCAGGGTACCGCCAACCTGCTATGGGCCATGGCGAAACTGGTGGACATCGCGCGGGAGCTGGCACCAGAGCTCAACGAGACCGTGGCCGCGCTGTTGCCCCACGTGAACGCACAGAAAGCCAACTTTAAATCACAGAGTATCGCAAACCTGCTTTGGGCCATGGCGAAAATGGTGGGCAACGGGCTGGAGCAGACACCAGAACTCAACGAGACTCTGGCCGCGCTGTTGCCCCACGTGAACGCACAGAAAGATCAATTTATTCCTCAGCATATCGCCAACCTGCTGTGGGCCATGGCGAAACTGGTGGACAGCGGGCTGGAGCAGACACCAGAACTCAGCGAGACCGTGGCCGCGCTTTTGCCTCACGTGAACGCACAGAAAGACCAGTTTATTCCTCAGCATATTGCCAACCTGCTGTGGGCCATGGCGAAACTGTTGGACCACGGGCTGAAGCCGACACCCGAGCTCAACGAGGCCCTGGCCACGATGTTGCCCCACGTGAACGCACAGAAAGACCAATTTATTCCTCAGCATATCGCCAACCTGCTGTGGGCCATGGCGAAACTGGGCGAACTCATTGAGCTGGACGTGGTAACCTCCACGTTCAAATCGCTTATCTACCGAATCAGTGGCAACCCTCAGTTCTCTCAGCAAGTAATATTGATGTCCCTTTGGGGAGTAATGGTCTGCTGTGCCAGGTTGTTTCTGGTGACCAATGCCAATAAAAATCACGTGCTTGAAAAGCCCATGGATGACCTGTTTAGCCGACTGGAAATTACATTCCTGCACAATGAAGAGGATCAACGCACCATTGCCCAGGCCGCAAGCTGGCTTGGCAGAGCGTGTCCGGTCGTCCCCCATTACCAGACAATCGTTTCAAAACGTCAATCCGACTTCCGCAATCAACTCCAATCATGCATTCCATCTTTGAGGATTGAAGAAGAAAAGAGTCTGAATTCATTACCTCCGGTTGACCTGCTACTGCCAGATCACAACATGGTGATTGAAATTCAGGGACCCTCTCATTACGTGGGTGGTGATTTCAAAACCAGGAATGGTTCGACTCTGCTGAAAATCGCACTGTTACAAAAAGCAGGATTTGAGGTCATTGAAATTCCGGTTAACAGGCTTTGGAATCAGGATTTAATGAAACCATACATTGATCAAATAAAGACCAGGATAGGCTTCCCGCCACAGGGGCATGGCTCTGTATCACTTAAAAGAAGTTGGGCAGATGCGGCATACGTTACTGCTGATAAAGGCAGGCAACCCTCAGATTATGGTTACTTAACTGCCGAAGAACATTCAGAGGAGCAAACCGGTAAACCGGCAAAGAGGAAGAAAACAAACAGCCAGTAATCGCCTTCCTCCCATCATGACTCAATAACCTTTTTCACATTCCGGGAAGGAATGCCAGCGTTGAACACCTGTTGCCCCGGATGATTTGCAAATAACGGACTAATGGCATCAGGAGTAGATGTGTTTCCCCAACCGTTTACGTTTGTAGACGTTGCAGCAAAATGAACTTTTGAACAAAACAGCAGTCTGCTTTTTATATTTTCATGAATTAATGAAATATAATTATGGATAGAAGCTCTGCTGGTATCAGTGGTCAATACACAAGATCAAATAATGGTTACAACCGACCGAATGACCATGCCTCTTCCTCAAGGCCTGGGCGATATAGACATGCCACAGTCAGACAATGGGGTCATCCCCCCCGCACAGCCCCGGAGCGCAATGAAATTTACCATTCTTCTGCTACACGCTCTTGTCAATATCTACTGTGCCGTTCAATAAACAATGCTCGAGATTTTAATGCTCTCATCAAACAGGAGATAATGGATGGTCTGGTGAGTAAATCGCACCGTTTCGGTCATCGGTATGATGGGAGAGATCACGGCCTATATGCCAGTTCAATTAAAAAATACACGTCAACTGCTAAAAGACCGTTAAATCGAGCGGAACAAAGCCAGCTGATGCGTTTTCTGCAAAATTTCACAGCAACGCGGAGCTGGAATTGGCGAAGCCTGACGACAACACTGCATTCATTTACTTCAGCGGGTGTTTTTACCCCGCATAAGCCCATGGATGAGCGTGTTCAGCTCACTCAAGTTGCCTTATTGTCCACTCTGCTTGATGCAATAATATTCAAGTGCAACCAAAAACCTGAAGTCAGGGATATTGATGCCCAGGGTATCGCCAACCTGCTGTGGACCACGGCGAAACTGGTGGACAACGGCCAGGCTCGGTCACCTGGGCTCAACGAGGCCGTGGCCGCGCTGTTGCCCCACGTGAACGCACAGAAAGCTCACTTTAAACCACAGGAAATCGCCAACCTGCTGTGGGCCATCGCGAAACTGATGGACAGCGGGCAGGAGCGGACACCAGAACTCAACAAAGCCGTTGCCACGCTGTTGCTCCTCGTGAACACACAGAAAGCTAACTTTAAACCACAGGGTATCGCCAACCTGCTCTGGGCCATGGCGAAACTGGTGGACAACGGCCAGGCTCGGTCACCTGGGCTCAACGAGGCCGTGGCCGCGCTATTGCCCCACGTGAACGCACAGACAGACCAATTTATTCCTCAGCATATCGCCAACCAGCTGTGGGCCATGGCAAAGCTGGTGGATAACGGGCAGGAGCAAACACCAGAAATCAAAGAGGCTGTGGCCACGCTGTTGCCCCGCGTGAACGTACAGAAAGACCAATTTAATGCCCAGGATATCGCCAACCTGCTGTGGGCCATGGCGAAACTGGTGGACAACGGTCAGGAGCGGACACCAGAGCTCAACGAGGCCGTGGCCGCGCTGTTGCCCCACGTGAACATACAGAAAGCTCACTTTAAACCACAGGAAATCGCCAACCTGCTGTGGGCCGTAGCAAAACTGGTGGACAACGGGCAGGAGCGGACACCAGAGCTCAACGAGGCCGTGGCCGCGCTGTTGCCCCACGTGAACATACAGAAAGCTCACTTTAAACCACAGGAAATCGCCAACCTGCTGTGGACCGTAGCAAAACTGGTGGATAACGGTCAGGAGCGGACGCCAGAGCTCAACGAGGCCGTGGCCGCGCTGTTGCCCCACGTGAACATACAGAAAGCTCACTTTAAACCACAGGAAATCGCCAACCTGCTGTGGGCCATGGCGAAACTGGTGGGCAACGGGCAGGAGCAGACACCAGGGCTCAACGAGGCCGTGGCTGCGCTGTTGCCCTTCGTGAGCGCACTGAAAGGCCGGTTTAATGCCCAGAGTATCGCCAACCTGCTGTGGGCCATGGCGAAACTGGTGGACAACGGACAGAAGCAGACACCAGGTCTCAACGAGGCCGTGACCGCGCTGTTGTCCCACGTGAACGCACAGAAAGCTAACTTTAAACCACAGGAAATCGCCAACCTTCTGTGGGCCATGGCGAAACTGGGTGAGTTCGTTGAGCTGAACGTGGTTACATCCACGTTCGAGTCGCTGGTCTACCGAATCAGTGAAAACCATCAGCTCTCTCAGAAAGCCATATTGATGTCTCTCTGGGGAGTAATGGTCTGCTGTGCCAGGCTGTCTCTGGTCGCCAATGCCAATAAAAATCACGTGCTTGAAAAGCCCATGGATGACCTGTTTACCCGACTGGAAAATACATTACTGCACAATGAAGAGGATCAACGCACCATTGCCCAGGCCGCAAGTTGGCTTGGGAGACCGTGTCCGTCCGTCCCCCATTACCAGACAATCGTTTCAAAACTTCAATCCGACTTCCGCAATCAACTCCAATCCCACATTCCATCTTTGAGGATTGAAGAAGAAGAGAGTCTGAATTCATTACCTCCGGTTGACCTGCTACTGCCAGATCACAACATGGTGATTGAAGTTCAGGGACCGTCTCATTACGTGGGTGGTGATTTCAAGACCAGGAATGGTTCGACCCTGCTTAAAATAGCACTGTTGCAAAAAGCAGGATTTGAGGTCATTGAAATTCCGGTTAACAGGCTCTTGAGTCAGGATTTAATGAAGCCATACATTGATCAAATAAAGACCAGGATAGGCTTACCGGCACCAGGGCATGGCTCTGTATCACTTAAAAGAAGGTGGGCAGATGAAGTATACTTTACGGCTGATAAAGGCGGGCAACCCTCAGATCACGGTTACTTAACTGCCGAAGAACATTCAGAGGAGCAAACCGGCAAACCAGGAAAGAGGAAGAAAACAACCAGCCAGTAATCGCCTTCCTACCATCATGACTCAAGAACCGTTGTCACATTCCGGGAAGGAATGGCAGTGTTGAACACCTGATGCCCATACATCTCGACCCGGATGACTTGAAAATAACGGATTGATGGCATCAGGAGTAGGTGTATTTCGCCAGCCGTTTACGTTTACCAACATTCCAGCAAAATGAACTTCTGAAAAGAACCACAGTCTACTTTTTATATTTCCATGAATTAATGAAATATAATTATGGATAGAAGCTCTGCTGTTATCAGTGGTCAATACACAAGATCAGATAATGATTACAACCAACCGAATGACCATGCCGCTTCTTCAAGGCGTGTGCAATATAGACATGGTACAGTCAGACAGTGGGATAATACCCCACGCACTACCCCGGGGCGTAATAAATTTTACCGTTCTTCTGGCGTATGCCCTTCTCAACATCTACAGTGCCGTTCAGCAAACCCTGCTAAAGATTTTAATGCGCTCATCAAACAGGAAATAATGGATGATCTGGTGAGTAAATCGGATCGTTTCGGTAATCGCTATGATGGGAGAAATCACGGTCTGTATGCCAATTCAATTAAAAAATACACATCAGCTGCTAAAAGACCGTTAAATCGAGCTGAACAAAGCCAGCTGATACGTTTGCTGCAAAATTTTACCGTAACACGGCGTTGGGACTGGCGAAGCCTGACGACCACAATTCATTCATTTACTTCAGCGGGTGTTTTTACCCCTCATCCACCCATGGATGAGCGTGTCAAGCTTACTCAAGCTGCCTTATTGTCAACGCTACTTGATGCAATAATATTTAAATGCAACCAAACACCTGAGGACAGGGATATTGATGCCCGGGGAATCGCCAACCTGCTGTGGGCCATGGCGAAACTGGTGGACAACGGGCAGGAGCAAAGACTGGAGCTCAACGAGGCGGTGGCCGCGCTGTTGCCTCACATGAACTCACAGAAAGCTAACTTTAATCCACAGGAAACCACCAACCTGCTGTGGGCCATGGCAAAACTGGTGGACAACGGGCAGAAGCAGACGCCAGAAATCAAAGAGGCCGTGGCCGCGCTGCTGCCCCGGGTGAACGCACAGAAAGACCAATTTATTCCTCAGCATATCGCCAACCTTCTGTGGGCCATGGCGAAACTGATGGACAACGGGCATGAGTGGACACAAGAGCTCAAAGAGGCCGTGGCGGCGCTGTTACCCCACGTGAACGTCCAGAAAGACCAATTTATTCCTCAGCATATCGCCAACCTGCTGTGGGCCATGGCGAAACTGGTGGACAACGAACAGGAGCCGACACCAGGGCTTAACGAGGCCGCGGCCACGCTGTTGCCCTGCGTGAAAGTACAGAAAGCCAACTTTAAACCACAGGAAATCGCCAACCTGCTGTGGGCCATGGCGAAACTGGCGGACAACCGACAGGAGCAGACACCAGGGCTCAAAAAGGCCCTGGCCGCGCTACTGCTCCACGTGAACGCACACAAAGCTAACTTTAAACCACAGGAAATCGCCAACCTGCTGTGGGCCATGGCGAAACTGGTGGACAACGGGCAGGAACAAACACCAGAACTCAAAGAGACCGTGGCCGCGCTGTTGCCCCACGTAAACGCTATGAAAGCTGACTTTAAACCACAGGGTATTGTCAACCTGCTGTGGGCCATGGCGAAACTGCTGGACAACGTACAGGAGCCGACATTAGGGTTCAAAGAGGCCTTGGCCGTGCTATTGCCCCACGTGAACGCACAGAAAGCTAACTTTAAACCACAGGCAATCGCCAACCTGCTGTGGGCCATGGCGAAACTGGCGGACAACCGACAGGAGCAGACACCAGGGCTCAAAGAGGCCCTGGCCGCGCTACTGCCCCACGTGAATGCACACAAAGCTAACTTTAAACCACAGGAAATCGCCAACCTGCTGTGGGCCATGGCGAAACTGGTGGACAACGGCCAGGAGCGAACACCAGAGCTCAACGAGGCTGTGGTCGCACTGCTACCCCACGTGAACGCACAGCAAGCTAATTTTAACCCACAGGAAATCGCCAACCTGCTGTGGGCAATGACGAAACTGGTAGACAACGGGCAGGAGCAGACACCAGAGCTCAAAGAGGCTGTGGCCGCGCTGTTGCCCCACGTGAACGCACAGAAAGACCAATTTAATGCCCTGGCTATTGCCAACCTGCTGTGGGCCATGGCGAAACTGGTGGACAACGGGCAGGAGTGGACAGCAGGGCTCAACGATGCAGTGGCCGCACTGTTGCCCCACGTGAACGCACAGAAAGACCAATTTAGTCCTCAGCATATCGCCAACCTGCTGTGGGCCATGGCGAAGCTGGTGGACAGCGGGCTGGAGAAAACACCAGAGTTCAAAGATGCTCTGGCCGCACTGTTGCCCCACGTGCACGTACAGAAAGACCAATTTATTCCCCAGCATATCGCCAACCTGCTGTGGGCCATGGCGAAACTGGTGAAGAACGGGCAGGAGCAGACACCAGAATTCAACGAGGCCGTGGCATCGCTGTTGTCCCTCGTGAACGCACAGAAAGCTAATTTAAAACCACAGGAAATCGCCAACCTGCTGTGGGCCACGGCGAATCTGGGTGAGCTCATTGAGCTGAACGTGTTTACATCCACGTTCAAATCTCTTGTCTGCAGAATCAGTGAAAACCCTCAGTTCTCTCAGCAAGAGATACTGATGTCTCTCTGGGGAGTCATGGTATGCTGTGCCAGGTTGGCTCTGGACTCCAATGCCCATAAAAATAACGTGTTTGAAAAGCACATGGATGACCTGTTAACTCGCCTGGAAAATACATCGCCAGATAATGAAGAGGATCAATCCATCATGATCATGGCCGCAAGTTGGCTTGGCAGAGCCTGTCCGGTCGTTCGCGATTACCAGACAAACATTTCAAAAACCCAGGTCGACTTCCGTGATCAACTCAAATCATCTATTCCATCTTTGAGGATTGAAGAAGAAAAGAGTCTGAATTCATTACCTCCGGTTGACCTGCTGCTGCCAGATCACAACATGGTGATTGAAGTTCAGGGACCGTCTCATTACGTGGGTGGTGATTTCAACACCAGGAATGGTTCGACTCTGCTGAAAATCGCACTGTTGCAAAAAGCAGGATTTGAGGCCATTGAAATTCCGGTTAACAGGCTCTTGAGTCAGGATTTAATGAAGCCATACATTGATCAAATAAAGACCAGGATAGGCTTTCCGCCACCGGGGCATGGCTCTGTATCACTTAAAAGAAGGTGGGCAGATGAGGCATACGTTACTGCTGATAAAGGCAGGCAACCCTCAGGTCATGGTTACTTAACCGCCGAAGAACACTCAGAAGTGCAAACCGGCAAACCAGGAAAGAGGAAAAGAACAACCAGCCAGTAAGTAGTTAACCAACATTCCAGCAAAATGAACTTCTGAAAAGAACCACAGTCTGCTTTTTATATTTCCATGAATTAATGAAATATAATTATGGATAGAAGCTATGCTGGTATCACTGGTCAATACACAAGATCAGGTAATGATAACAACCAACCGAAGGACCATGCCGCCTCTTCAAGGCGTGGGCGATATAGACACGCCCCAGTCAGACAATGGTGCCATCCCCCCCGCACAGCCCCGGGGCGTAATGAATCTTACTATTCTTCTGCCGCCTGCTCTTTTCAACATCTACAGCGCCGTTCAGTAAACCGCACTCAGGATTTTAATAACCTCATCAAACAGGAAATAATGGATGGTCTGGTGAATCAATCTGACCGGATCGGTCATCGCTATGATGGGAAGCATCACGGTCAATATGCCAGCTCAATTAAAAAATACACGTCAGCTGCTAAAAGACCGTTAAATCGAACTGAACAAAGCCACCTGATATGTTTTCTGCAAAATTTTACCGCAACGCCAAGCTGGAATTGGCGAAGCCTGACGACAACATTTCACTCATTTACTTCAGCTGGTGTTTTTACTCCTTATAACCCCATGGATGAGCGTGTCAAGCGTACTCAGGCTGCCTTATTGTCAACGCTGCTTGATGCAATCATATTCAAGTGCAACCAAAAACCTCAAGCCATGAATATTGATCCCCGGGGTGTCGTCAACCTGCTGTGGGCCATGGCGAAACTGGTGGACAACGGGCTGGAGCAGACACCTGAGTTCAACGGGGCCGTGGCCGCGCTATTGCCCCAAGTGAACGCACAAAAAAACTATTTTATTCCTCAGCATATCGTCAACCTGCTGTGGGCCATGGCGAAACTGGCGGACTACGGACAGGAGCAGACACCAGAATTCAACGGGGCCGTGGCCGCGCTATTGCCCCGCGTAAATGTGCAGAAAGCTAATTTTACAGCCCAGGGAATTGCCAACCTGCTGTGGGCAATGGCGAAGCTGGTAGACAACGGACAGGAGCAGGCACCAGGTTTCAAGGAAGCCCTGACCGCGCTTTTACCTTATGTGAACAGACAGAAAGGCCAATTTACTCCTCAGCATATCGCCAACCTGCTGTGGGCCATAGCGAAACTGGTAGGCAACGGGCAGGAGCAGACACCAGCACTCAACGAGGCCGTGGCCGCGTTGTTACCTCTCGTGACCGCACAAAAAAAACAATTTATTCCTCAGCATATTGCCAACCTGCTGTGGGCCATAGCGAAACTGGTGGATAACGGCCAGGGACGAACACCAGTACTCAACGGAGCCGTGGCCGCGCTATTGCCCCACGTAAATGCACAGAAAGCCAACTTTACCGGTCAGGGTGTCACCAACCTGCTGTGGGCCATGGCGAAACTGGTCAACGGTCAGAAGTGGGCACCGGGGCTCAAAGAGGCCGTGGCCACGCTGTTGCCCTGCGTGAACGTACAGAAAGCTCACTTTAAACCACAGGAAATCGCTAACCTGCTGTGGGCCATGGTGAAACTGGTGGACAACGGCCAGGAGCGGACACCCGAGTTCAACGAGGCCGTGGTCGCGCTGTTGCCCAGGGTAAAAGCACATAAAGACCGATTTAATGCACAGCCCAGTGCCAACCTGCTGTGGGCCATGGCGAAACTGGTGGAGAACGGTCAGCAGTGGACACCGGGGCTCAAAGAGGCAGTGACCGCGCTGTTGCCCCACGTGAAGGCACAGAAAGCCTGCTTTAAACCACAGGAAGTCAGCAACCTGCTGTGGGCCATGGCGAAACTGGTGGACAACGGCCAGAAGCTGACAGCCAAACTCAAAGAGGCTGTGGCCGCGCTGTTACCTTACGTGAACGCACAGAAAGACCAATTTACGCCTCAGCATATCGCCAACCTGCTGTGGGCCATGGTGAAACTGGTGGACAACGGGCAGGAGCAGACACCAGAGTTCAACGCGGCTGTGGCCGCGCTGTTACCTTACGTGAACGCACACAAAGCTAACTTTCAACCACAGGAAATCGCCAACCTGTTTTGGGTCATCGCGAAACTGTCGGACAACAACCAAGAGCGAACACCCGAGCTCAAAGAGGCCGTGGCCGCGCTGTTGCCCCACGTAAACGCGCAGCAAGCTCACTTTCAACCACAGGAAATCGCCAACCTTCTGTGGGCCGTGGCAAAACTGGGTGAGCTCGTTGAACTGAACGTGGTGACTTCTACGTTCGAATCGCTTGTCTACCGAATCAGTGAAAACCCTCAGCTCTCTCAACAAACCATATTAATGTCTCTATGGGGAGTAATGGCAGGCTGTGCCAGGTTGTCTCTGGCCTCCAATTCCAACAAAAATAACTGTCTTGAAGAACATATCAATGACCTGTTTTCTCGCCTGGAAGATACCTCCCCAGACAATGCAGAGGAACAATCCATCCTTGCCATGGCCACAAGTTGGCTTGGCAGAGCGTGTCCGCTGGTCCCCCATTACCCGACAATCATTTCAAAGCCTCAAACCGTCGTGTGCAATCAGCTGCAATCATGTATTCCCTCTTTGCGGATTGAAGAAGAAAAAAGTCTGAACTCACTGCCTCCGGTTGACCTGCTACTGCCAGATCACAACCTGGTGATTGAAGTTCAGGGTCCCTCTCATTACGTGGGTGGTGATTTCACCACCAGGAATGGTTCTACTCTGCTGAAAATCGCACTGTTGCAAAAAGCAGGATTTGAGGTCATTGAAATTCCGGTTAACAGGCTCTTGAGTCAGGATTTAATGAAGCCATACATTGATCAAATAAAGACCAGGATAGGCTTTCCGCCACCGGGGCATGGCTCTGTATCACTTAAAAGAAGGTGGGCAGATGAGGCATACGTTACTGCTGATAAAGGCAGGCAACCCTCAGATCACGGTTACTTAACCGCCGCAGAACATTCAGAGGAGCAAACCGGTAAACCGGCAAAGAGGAAGAAAACAAACAACCAGTAATTGCCTTCCTTCTATCATGACTCAAAAACCGTTTCACATTCCGGGAAAGAATGCCAGTGTAAAACACCTGTTGCCCATACATCTCGACCCGGATGATTTGAAAATAATGGATGGGAGGCATCAGGAGCAGATGAGTTTCTCCCACTACTTACATTTATCAACATTCAAGCAAAATGAACTTCTGAACAGAACAGCAGTCTGCTTTTTATATTGTCATGAATTAATGGAATATAGTTATGGATAGAAGCTATGCTGGTATCAGTGGTCCATACACAAGATCAGACAATGATTACCACCAACCGGATGACCAAGCCACTTCTTCACGGCGTGGACGATATAGGTATGCCACAGTCAGGCAATGGGATAACCCCTCCCGCAATGCCCCGGGGCGAAATGAATTTTACCATTCTTCTTTCACACGCTCTTATCAACATCTACAGTACCGTTCAGTAAACCCTGCTCAAGATTTCAATACCCTCACCAAACAGGAAATAATGGATGGCCTGCTGAGTAAATCTTATCGTTTCGGTGATCGCTATGATGGGAGAAATCACGGTCAATATGCCAGTTCAATTAAAAAATACACGTCAACTGCTAAAAGACCGTTAAATCGAACTGAACAAAGCCAGCTGATGCGTTTGCTGCAAAATTTCACAGCAACGCGGAGCTGGAATTGGCGAAGCCTGACGACAACACTGCACTCATTTACTTCAGCGGGTGTTTTTACCCCTCATAACCCCTTGGATGAGCGTGTCAGACTTACTCAGGCTGCCTTACTGTCAACACTACTTGATGCAATCATATTCAAGTGCAACCAAAAACCTGAAGCCAGCTATGTTGGTGCCCAGGAAATCGCCAACATGCTGTGGGCTATGGCGAAACTGGTAGACAGCGGGCAGGAGCGAACACCAGGGCTCAACGCGGCTGTGGCCGCACTGTTGCCCCACGTGAACGCACAGAAAGACCAATTTATTCCTCAGCATATTGCCAACCTGCTGTGGGCCATGGCGAAACTGGTGGACAACGGGCAGGAGCGAACACCAGGGCTCAATGAGGCCGTGGCCGCGCTGTTGCCCCACGTGAACGCACAGAAAACTAACTTTAAACCACAGGAAATCGCCAGCCTGCTGTGGGCCATGGCGAAACTGGTGGACAACGGGCAGGAACAGACACCAGCGTTCAACGAGGCCGTGGCCGCGTTGTTGTCCCGGGTAAACGTACATAAAGACCGATTTAATGCACAGGGTATTACTAACCTGCTGTGGGCCATGGCGAAATTGGTGGACAACGGCCAGCTGCGGATACCAGGGCTCAACGAGGCCGTGGCCGCGCTGCTGCCCTGCGTGAATGCACAGAAAGACCAATTTATTCCTCAGCATTTCGCCAACCTGCTGTGGGCCATGGCGAAACTGGTGGACAACGGGCAGGAGCGGACACCAGAGATCAAAGAGGCCGTGGCCACGCTGTTGCCCCACGTGAACGCACAGAAAGACCAATTTAATGCCCAGGGTATCGCCATCCTGCTGTGGGCCATGGCGAAACTGGTGGACAGCGGGCAGAAGCGGACACCAGCGCTCAAAGAGGCCGTGGCCGCACTGTTGCCCCACGTGAACGCACAGAAAGACCAATTTATTCCTCAGCATATCGCCAACCTGCTGTGGGCCATGGCGAAACTGGTGGACAACGGCCAGGAACGGACACCAGAGCTCAACGAGGCTGTGGCCGCGCTGTTGCTCCCCGTGAACGCACAGAAAGACCAATTTATTCCTCAGCATATTGCCAACCTGCTGTGGGCCATGGCGAAACTGGTGGACAACGGGCAGGAGCAGACACCAGGGCTCAAACAGGCCGTGGCCGCACTGTTGCACCACGTGAATACACAGAAAGCTAACTTTAAACCACAGGAAATCACCAACCTGCTGTGGGCCACGGCGAAACTGGTGGACAACGGGCAGGAGCGGACACTACAGCTGAAAGAAGCCGTGGCCGTGCTGTTGCCACAAGTGAACCCAGAGAAAGCTAACTTTAAACCACAGGAAATCGCCAACCTGCTGTGGGCCATGGCGAAACTGCTGGACAACGGGGAGGACAGGATACCAGAGCTTAACGCGGCCGTGGCCGCTCTGTTGCCACACGTGAACGCACAGAAAGATAACTTTAAACCACAGGGTATCGCCAACCTGCTGTGGGCCATGGCGAAACTGGTGGATAGCGGGCAAGAGCGGACACCAGAGTTTAACGAGGCCGTGGCCGCGCTGTTGCGCCACGTGAACACACAGAAAGCTAACTTTAAACCACAGGAAATCGCCAATCTGCTGTGGGCCACGGCGAAACTGGGTGAGTTCGTTGAGCTGAACGTGGTGACCTCTATGCTCGAATCGCTTGTTTACCGAATCAGTGAAAACCCTCAGCTCTCACATCAAGACATATTGATGTCTCTCTGGGGAGTAATGGTTTGCTGTGCCAGATTGTCTCTAAACTCCAATAACAATAACTGGCTTGAAAAGCACATGGATAAACTGTTTACTCGCCTGAAAAATACATTCCCAGACAATCCAGACAATAATGAAGAGGAACAATACGTTATTGCCATGGCCGCAAGTTGGCTTGGGAGATCATGCCCGCTCGTCCCCCATTACCAGACAATCATGTCAAAACCTCAATCCGACTTCCGCGATCAACTCCAATCATGCTTTCCCTCTTTGCAGATTGAAGAAGAAAAGAGTCTGAACTCATTGCCTCCGGTTGACCTGCTACTGCCAGATCACAACCTGGTGATTGAAATTCAGGGTCCCTTTCATTACGTGGGTGGTGATTTCACCACCAGGAATGGTTCTACTCTGCTGAAAATCGCACTGTTGCAAAAAGCAGGATTTGAGGTCATTGAAATTCCGGTTAACAGGCTCTTGAGTCAGGGTTTAATGAAGCCATACATTGATCAAATAAAGGCCAGGATAGGCATCCCGCCACAGGAGCATGGCTCTGTATCACTTAAAAGAAGGCGGGCAGATGAGGCATACGTTACTGCTGATAAAGGCAGGCAACCCTCAGATCATGGTTACTTGACTATCGAAGAACATTCAGAGGAGCAAACCGGTAAACCGGCAAAGAGAAAGAAAACAACCAGCCAGTAATCGCCTTCCTCCTATCATGACTCAAGATCCGTTTTCACATGCCGGGAAGGAATGCCAGTGTTGAACACCTGTTGCCCCGGATGATTTGAAAATAACGGGTTGATGGCATCAGGAGTAAATGTGCTTCCCCAACCGTTTACGTTTATAGACATTTCAGCGAAATGAACTTTTGAACAAAACAGCAGTCTGTTTTTTATATTTTCATGAATTAAAGAAATATAAAAATGGATAGAAACTCTGCTGGTATCAGCGGTCAATACACAAGATCAAATAATGATTACAACCGACCGGATGACCATGCCGCTTCTTCAAGGCGTGTGCAATATAGATATGGCACAGTCGAACAGTGGGATAATCCCCTCCGTACTACCCCGGGGCGCAACGAATTGTACCACTCTTCTGACGCATGCTCTTCTCAAAATCTAATGTTCCGCTCAGTGAACTCTGCTCAAGATTTCAATACCCTGACCAGACAGGAAATAATGGATGGTCTGGTAAGTAAATCTTATCGTTTCGGTGATCGCTATGATGGGAGAGATCACGGTCAATATGCCAGTTCAATTAAAAAATACACGTCAGTGTCTAAAAGACCATTAAATCGAGCCGAACAAAGTCAGCTGATACGTTTACTGCAAAATTTTTCCGTAACACGGAGCTGGAATTGGCGAAGCCTGACGACAACACTTCATTCATTGACTTCAGCGGGTGTTTTTACCCCTCATAACCCCATGGATGAGCGTGTAAAGCTTACTCAAGCTAACTTATTGTCAACGCTACTTGATGCAATAATATTTAACTGCAACCAAAAACCTGAAGCCAGGGATATTGATGCCCGGGGAATAGCTAACCTGCTGTGGGCCATGGCAAAACTGGTGGACAACGGGCAGGAGCGGACACCAGTGTTCAACGAGGCCGTCGCTACGCTGTTACCCCACGTAAATGGACAGAAAGCTAACTTTAAACCACAGGGAATCGCCAACCTGCTGTGGGCCATGGCGAAACTGGTGGACAACGGAAAAAAGCGGACTCCAGAGCTCAACGAGGCCGTGGCTGCGCTGTTGCCCCTCGTGCACGAACAGAAAGACCAACTTAATGCCCAGGGAATCACCAACCTGTTATGGGCCATGGCGAAACTGGTGGACAGCGGGCAGGGGCAAACACCAGAGTTCAACGAGGCCATGGCATCGTTGCTGCCCCTCGTGAACGCACAGAAAGACCAATTTATTCCACAACATATCGCAAACCTGCTGTGGGCGATGGCGAAACTGGTGGGCAACGGCCAGGAGCGTACACCAGAGCTCAACCTGGCCGTGGCCGCGTTGTTGCCCCTCGTGCACGAACAGAAAGACCAACTTAATGCCCAGGGAATCACCAACCTGTTATGGGCCATGGCGAAACTGGTGGACAACGGGCAGGAGCGAACACCAGGGCTCAACGGGGCCGTGGCCGTGCTGTTGCCCCTCGTGAACGCACAGAAAAACCAATTTATTCCTCAGCATATCGCCAACCTGCTGTGGGCCATGGCGAAACTGCTGGACAACGGACAGGAGCCGACATCAGGGCTCGAAGAGGCCTTGGCCGTGCTATTGCCCCACGTGAACGCACAGAAAGACCAATTTGATGCCCAAGGTATCGCCAACCTGCTTTGGGCCATAGCGAAACTGGTGGACAACAGGCAGCACCGGACACCAGGGCTCAAAGAGGCCGTGGCCGCGCTGTTGCCCCTCGTGAACGCGCAGAAAGACTCATTTATTCCTCAGCATATTAGCAACCTGCTGTGGGCCATGGCGAAACTGGTCGGCAGCGGGCAGGAGCGGACACCAGAGTTCAACGGGGCTGTGGTCGCTCTGCTAGCCCACGTGAACGCACAGAAAGCTAATTTTAACCCACAGGAAATCGCCAACCTGCTGTGGGCCATGGCAAAACTGGTGGACAACGGGCAGGAGCCGACACCAGAGCTCAAAGAGGCCGTGGCTGCGCTGTTGCCCCATGTGAACGCACAGAAGGACCAATTTGATGCCCAGGGTATCGCCAACCTGCTGTGGGCCATGGCGAAACTGGTGGACAACGGGCACGAGCAGACACCAGAACTCAACGAGACCGTGGCCGCACTGTTGCCCCTCGTGAACGCACAGAAAGACCAATTTAATCCTCAACATATTGCCAACCTGCTGTGGGCCATGGCGAAACTGGTGAACAACGGGCAGGAGTGGACACCATGGCTCAAAGAGGCCGTGGCCGCGCTGTTGCCCCATGTAAACGCACAGAAAGCCAACTTTAAACCACAGGAAATCGCCAACCTGCTGTGGGCCATGGCGAAACTGGTGGACAACGGACAGAAGTGGTCACCAGGGCTCAACGATGCCGTGGCCGCGCTGTTGCCCCACGTGAACGCACAGAAAGCTAACTTTAAACCACAGGGTATTGCCAATCTGCTGTGGGCCATGGCGAAACTGTTGGACCACGGGCAGGAGCAGACACCAGAGCTCAAAGAGGCCCTGGCCACGCTGTTGCCCCTCGTGAACGCACAGAAAGGCCAATTTAATGCCCAGGCTATTGCCAACCTGCTGTGGGCCATGGCGAAACTGGGTGAGCTCGTTGAGTTGAACGTGGTTACATCCACGTTCGAGTCGCTGGTCTACCGAATCAGTGAAAACCCTCAGCTCTCTCAGAAAGCCATATTGATGTCTCTCTGGGGAATAATGGTCTGCTGTGCCAGGCTGTCTCTGGTCTCCACTGCCAATAAAAATCACATGCTTGAAAAGCACATGGATGACCTGTTTAACCGTCTGGAAAATACATTCCTGCACAATGAAGAGGATCAACGCACCATTGCCCTGGCCGCCAGTTGGCTTGGCAGAGCCTCTCCGGTGGTCCCCCATTACCAGACAATGATTTCAAAACCTCAATCCGACTTCCGCGAACAACTCCAATCCCACATTCCATCTTTGCAGATTGAAGAAGAAAAGAGTCTGAATTCACTGCCTCCGGTTGACCTGCTACTGCCAGATCACAACATGGTGATTGAAATTCAGGGACCGTTTCATTACGTGGGTGGTGATTTCAACACCAGGAATGGTTCGACTCTGCTGAAAATCGCACTGTTGCAAAAAGCAGGATTTGAGGTCATTGAAATTCCGGTTACCATGCTTTGGAATCAGGATTTAATGAAACCATACATTGATCAAATAAAGAACAGGACAGGCTTCCCGCCACGGGGGCATGGCTCCGTACCACTTAAAAGAAGGTGGGCAGATGATTCATACGTTAATGCTGATAAAGGCAGGCAACCCTCAGATCATTTTTACTTAACTGCGGAAGAACATTCAAAAGAGCAAACCGGCAAACCAGCAAAGAGGAGAAAACAACCGTAAGCTGCGCCGGTAAAGAGCCGGTGTGGTGAGCGTTACGGAAAAGGCGCAGCATGACTGTGTCAGGTATGAGATCAGGAGATGAACACAAGTGAACCACTGATGACGCCTCGAAACGTGGTCTGATGACATCAAAAACGAGGGGCGTGTTCACCTCGTGAAAAGTTCAGGGGAAATCCTGTTACTGCCTGAACGGTGTCCGGGGTATAAGTAGCTGGCCATATGGAATCATATATTTCTGGCTACTTGGGCAGGTGCTATGCGAGGCACAACGGAGGGAGCATAGCCGTAGCTATGTGACCGGAGTTGTAACGAAGCAGAGTGCCTGAACAAGGAGTCAGAAATATATGATTCCATATGGTTAGCTACTTAGGTGGCATGAACTGATTTCAGGCTCTTTTGTGGAACGTGGGAGTCTGTCGTTCTGGTGTTAAGGGAGCCAGCCAGGCAGCTGAACTGTGGAGGCTGTGAGTACCGATACAGAGCACAGAGGAGGACCAGTCCGGTGTAGTGATGAAGCCTCTGTAATGGAGGTGGAGCGAAAGAACTGGCTTATCCGGTTGAAGCAACAGATCAACCGTCGTTTATTGATTGGGATGAGTCTGATGTCTGAAACAAAACCGCTCACAATTTCGAAACAGCTTGTATATCAAGCTTGGCGGAGAGTGAGAGCGAACAAGGGGAGTGCCGGACTTGATGATCAGTCAGTGACTGACTTCGAGGCTAATCTTGGCAGGAACCTGTACATGCTATGGAATCGAATGTCGTCGGGAAGCTACTTTCCTCCCCCCGTCATGCGTGTGGAAATCCAGAAGAAGGATGGAGGCACGAGACCGCTGGGAGTGCCGACAGTAGCGGACCGCGTAGCCCAAACGGTGGTGAAAATGATCGTTGAGCCAGTAGTGGAACCTGTTTTCCATGAAAACTCCTACGGTTACCGGCCAAACCGGTCAGCACATCATGCGCTGACTATGGCTCGGAAACGTTGCTGGCACAGAGACTGGGTAATTGATCTGGAGATCAAGGGCTTCTTTGACAATCTGGATCATCAGCTGGTCATGCGAGCAGTGGAGCACCATATCAGGGCTCATTGGGTTTTGCTGTACATCAAACGTTGGCTCGAAGCTCCGGTAATGGATGGAGATAAAATTGTTGAGAAAGAGGAAGGAAAAGGTTCGCCACACGACTGCATGGATGCAGGAGGTAGGGCAATGCAGGAGCAATTGCCGAGGGTGGAGTGATTAGCCCGCTGCTGGCCAACCTGTTCATGCATTATGCATTTGATCACTGGCTGACACGTAATATCAGAGGAGTCTGGTTTGAGCGTTACGCTGATGATGTATTAATCCACTGTCGTACCAGGGAAGAAGCTGAATTTGTTTTGGAAGCTGTCCGAGACCGTTTACTCAAGTGTGGTCTTACACTGCATCCAACCAAGACAAAGCTGGTGTATTGCAAGGATAGCAACAGGCAAGGGGAGCATGAAAACATGACTTTCGATTTTCTCAGCTACACCTTCCGACCCAGATTGATCCGAAATCGATATGGAAAGTTCTTTGTGAGCTTCCTTCCGGCAGTCAGTAGAGCAGCAGTTCAGGACTTTCGGAATAAGATTAAGGGCCTTGAAATCCCAACGAAGAAAAGAGGCTGTGGTCTTTTGAAATTGCCAGAGAAATAAATCCACGAGTGCGGGGGTGGATAGGCTACTTCGGTAGATTCTATGCATCGATGGCTGAAAATGCCCTTTACTATGTGGAAGATACCTTGGTGCGCTGGGCTATGGGTAAATACAAGAAATTGAAGGGGCGCAAGGCTAAAGCTGGCCGATGGCTGGCGAGCATTGCAAAGAGAGTCCCGATGTTTATGGTTCACTGGCAGATATGTCAGAAACCAGCGGTTGGGTAAGAAGAGCCGGATGAGGGGAGACTCTCAAGTCCGGTTCTGTGAGCGCCTGAGGGGGTGGCTCCCTTGGGCGACTCGACAAGAGCACAAAGAAGAGATTTTCTTTTCCCTCGTGCTCTTTGTGTCCTTCGTGGTTCCATTCAAAAGCCATAAAAATAGCGGGGTAAGCTTAATGTCCACCCTAAGAACACCTGTTACCCATACATCTTCTCCCGGATGATTTGAAAATAATGGATGGGTGGCATCATGAGTAGATGTATTTCCCCAACTGTTTACGTTTATAAACGTTTCAGCAAAATGAACTTCTGAACAAAACAGCAGTCTGCTTTTTATATTTTCATGAATTAATGAAATGTAATTATGGAAAGAAGTTCTGCTGGTACCAGTGGTCAATACGCAAGATCAAATAATGATTACAACCAACCGAATAACCATGCCGCTTGTTCAAGGCGTGTGCAATATAGACATGGTACAGTCAGACAGTGGGATAATACCCCACGCACTACCCCGGGGCGTAATAAATTTTACCGTTCTTCTGACGCATGCCCTTCTCAACATCTACAGCGCCGTTCAGTAAACCTTGCTCAAGATTTTAATGCGGTCATCAAACAGGAAATAATGGATGATCTGGTGAGTAAATCTTATCGTTTCGGTCATCGCTATGATGGGAGGCATCACGGTCGATATGCCAGTTCAATTAAAAAATACACGTCAGCTGCTAAAAGACCATTAAATCGAGCGGAACAAAGCCAGCTGATGCGTTTGCTGCAAAATTTTACCGCAACGCGGAGCTGGAATTGGCGAAGCCTGACGACAACAATGCACTCATTGACTTCAGCAGGTGTTTTTACCCCTCATACCCCCATGGATGAGCGTGTAAAGCTTACTCAAGCTAACTTATTGTCAACGCTACTGGATGCAATAATATTTAACTGCAACCAAAAACCTCAAGCCAGAGACATTGATGCCCGGGGAATCGTCAACCTGCTATGGGCCATGGCGAAACTGGCGGACAACGGGCAGAAGCGGACACAAGAGTTCAACGAGGCTGTGACCGCACTGTTGTCCCATGTGAACACACAGAAAGACCTATTTAATGCTCAGGGTATCACCAACCTGCTCTGGGCCATGGCAAAACTGGTGGACAACGGGCAGAAGCGGACACCAGGGCTCAATGAAGCCGTGGCCGCGCTGTTGCCCCACGTGAACGCACAGAAAGCTCACTTTAAACCACAGGAAATTGCCAACCTGCTGTGGGCCATGGCAAAACTGGTGGATAACGGGCAGGAGCAGACACCAGGGCTCAACGGGGTCGTGGCCGTGCTGTTGCCCCTCGTAAACATACAGAAAGACCAATTTAAGGCCCAGGGCATTACCAACCTGCTGTGGGCCATGGCGAAACTGGTGGACAACGGACAGGAGTGGACGCCAGGGCTCAAAGAGACCGTGGCCGCGCTGTTGCCCCGCGTGAACGCACAGAAAGGCCAATTTAATGCCCAGGGCACTACCAACCTGCTGTGGGCCCTGGCAAAGCTGGTGGATAACAGGTATGAGTTGACACCAGGGCTCAAAGCGGCCGTGGCCGCCCTGTTGCCCCACGTGAACACAAGAAAAAACCAGGTTATTCCTCAGCATATTGCCAATCTGCTGTGGGCCATGGCAAAACTGGTGGACAATGGGCAGGAACAGACACCAGAACTCAATAAGGCCGTGGCCGCGCAGTTGCCCCACGTGATCACACAGAAAGCTAACTTTACCCCACAGGAAATCACCAACCTGCTGTGGGCCATGGCGAAACTGGTGGACAACGGGCAGGAGCAAACACCTGAGTTCAACGGTGCCGAGGCCGCACTGTTGCCCCACGTGAGCGCACAGAAAGCAAACTTTACACCACAGGGTATCACCAACCTGCTGTGGGCCATGGCGAAACTGGTAGACAACAGGCAAAAGCGAACACCGGAGCTCAACGAGGCGGTGGCTGCGCTGTTGCCCCACGTGAGCGCACAGAGAGCAAACTTTACACCACAGGGTATCACCAACCTGCTATGGGCCATAGCAAAACTGGTAGACAACGGGCAGAAGCAGACACCAGGGCTCAAAGAGACCGTGGCCGCGCTGCTGCCCCTCGTGAACGCACAGAAAGACCAATTTATTCCTCAACATATCGCCAACCTGCTGTGGACCATGGCGAAACTGGTGGACAACGGGCAGGAGCAGACACCAGGGCTCAAAGAGGCCGTGGCAGCGTTGTTGCCCCACGTGAACACACAGAACGCTCACTTTAAACCACAGGAAATCGCCAGCCTGCTATGGGCCACGGCGAAACTGGTAGATAACGGGCAGGAACGTACACCAGAACTCAAAGAGGCTATGGTCGCCCTGCTACCCCACGTAAACAGACATAAAGCTCACTTTAAACCACAGGAAATCGCCAACCTGCTCTGGGCCACGGCGAAACTGGTGGACAAAGGGCAGGAGTGGACACCGCAACTCAAAGAGGCCGTGGCCGTGCTGTTGCCACAAGTGAACTTAGAGAAAGCTCACTTTAAACCACAGGAAATCGCCAACCTGCTGTGGGCCATGGCGAAACTGGTGGATAGCGGGCAGGAGCGGACACCAGAGCTTAAAGAGGCCGTGGCCGCGCTATTGCCCCACGTGAACGCACAGAAGGACCAATTTGATGCCCAGGGTATCGCCAACCTGCTGTGTGCCATGGCGAAACTGGTGGATAGCGGGCAGGAGCGGACACCGCAGCTCAAAGAGGCCGTGGCTGCGCTGCTGCAACACGTGAACGTACAGAAAGACCTGTTTAACGCCCAGCATATCGCCAACCTGCTGTGGGCCATGGCGAAACTGGTGAGCAACGGGCAGGAGTGGACTCCAGAACTCGAAGAGGCCGTGGCCGCGCTACTGCTCCTCGTGAACACACAGAAAGGCCAGTTTAATGCCCAGGGTATTGCCAACCTGCTGTGGGCCATGGCGAAACTGGGTGAGCTCGTTGAGCTGAACGTGGTTACCTCTATGTTTGAATCGCTTGTTTACCGAATCAGTGAAAACCCTCAGCTCTCTCAGAAATCCATATTGATGTCTCTCTGGGGAGTGATGGTTTGCTGTGCCAGATTGTCTCTGGACTCCAATAACAATGACTGGCTTGAAAAGTACATGGATGACCTGTTTACTCGTGTGGAAAATATATCCTCAGACAATGAAGACGATCAACGCATCATTGCCATGGCCGCAAGTTGGCTTGGGAGAGCGTGCCCAGTCGTCCCCCGTTACCAGACTACCATGTCAAAACGTCAATCCGACTTTCACGATCAACTCCAATCATGCTTTCCCTCTTTGCAGATTGAAGAAGAAAAGAGTCTGAACTCATTGCCTCCGGTTGACCTGCTACTGCCAGATTACAACATGGTGATTGAAGTTCAGGGGCCCTCTCATTACGTGGGTGGTGATTTCAAAACCAGGAATGGTTCCACTCTGCTTAAAATCGCACTGTTGCAAAAAGCAGGATTTGAGGTCATTGAAATCCCGGTTAACAAGCTTTTGAATCAGAATTTAATGAAACCATACATTGATCAAATAGGAACCGTTTTCACATTCAAGTAAAGTTCTACCAGCGTTGAAGACCTGTTGCCCCTGAATTTCGCCCCGGATGCTTTGAAGATAACGGATGGGTGACATCAGGAGCAGATGAGTTCCTCCCACTGATTACATTTATCAACATTCCAGCAAAATGAACTTCTGAACAGAACAGCAGTCTGCTTTTTATATTCTCATGAATTAATGAAATATAGTTATGGATAGAAACTCTGCTGGTATCAGTGGTCAATACACAAGATCAAATAATGATTACAACCGACCGGATGACCATGATTCTTCATCAAGGCGTGGGCGATATAGACATGCCACAGTCAGGCAATGGGGTCATCCCCCCGGCACAGCTACGGAGCGCAATGAATTTTACCATTCTTCTGCTGCACGCTCTTCTCAATATTTACAGCGCCGCACAGTAAACCCTGCTCAGGATTTTAATAGCCTCATCAAACAGGAAATAATGGATGGTCTGGTGAATCAATCTGATCGGACTGGTCATCGCTACTTGATGCAATAATATTTAACTGCAACCAAACACCTGAAACCAGGGATATTGATGCCCGGGAAATCGCCAACCTGCTGTGGGCCATGGCGAAACTGGGCGAACTCATTGAGCTGAACGTGGTAACCTCCACGTTTAAATCGCTGGTCGACCGAATCATTGGCAACCCTCAGTTCTCCCAGCAAGCGATATTGATGTCCCTTTGGGGAGTAATGGTATGCTGTGCCAGGTTATCTCTGTTTCCAAATACCAGTAAAGGTCACGTGCTGGAAAAGCACATGAATGACCTGTTTATTCGCCTGGAAAATACCTCCCCTGACAATGAAGAGGATCAACGCACCATTGCAACGGCCGCAAGTTGGCTTGGGAGACCGTGTCCGTTCGCCCCTCATTACCGTGCAAACGTATCAAAACGTCAATCCGACTTCCGCAATCAACTCCAATCATGCATTCCATCTTTAAGGATTGAAGAAGAAAAGAGTCTGAATTCATTACCTCCGGTTGACCTGTTACTGCCAGATCACAACATGGTGATTGAAGTTCAGGGACCGTCTCATTACGTGGGCACGGCAAAAACATGATCACATATTGATCAATCCAAGAACATTCATCATATAATGTTCATCCCAACCACATTTGTGTCGCTTGTTCTTGATACCTGCCTTTACTGATGTATCCAGCTTCAGAAGA
>NZ_JAGHQV010000290.1:0-909 GCF_017744175.1 Thalassotalea sp. G20_0
AGGCGGTTCAAGACAAGCCAATCGACCGGGAGCTGATCAAGCGCATTGCTTCCATGAATAGTTGCAAAGGCTTCCCCACAAAGGCGCAAGTGGAGGCCTTTATGACCATACCTTGCCTGAGACAGGGTTGGCAGCCCGGGGGCGACGAGGACGTTCAAGGCAAGCCGATCGACCGGGCGCTGCTCATGCACATTGCTTCCATGAATAGTGGCAAAGGCTTCCCGGAAAGAGGGCAGGTAAAAGCCTTCATGACCATGCCTTGTCTGAAGCAGGACTGGCAGCCAGGTAATGACGTGGCCGTTCAAGACAACCTTATTGATCGGGATCTGCTTGTGCGCATTGCTTCCATGTATAGTTGCAAAGGCTTCCCGACAAAGCTGCAAGTGGCAGCCTTTATGGCCATACCTTGCCTGAGACAGGGCTGGCAGCCCGGGGGCGACGAGGACGTTCAAGGCAAGCCTGTCGACCGGGCGCTGCTCATGCACATTGCTTCCATGAATAGTTGCAAAGGCTTCCCGACAAAGCTGCAAGTGGCAGCCTTTATGACCATACCTTGCCTGAGACAGGGCTGGCAGCCCGGGGGCGACGAGGACGTTCAAGGCAAGCCGATTGACCGGGCGCTGCTCATGCACATTGCTTCCATGAACAGTGGCAGAGGCTTCCCGGAAAGAGGACAGGTAAAAGCCTTCATGACCATGTCTTGTCTGAAGCAGGACTGGCAGCCTGACGAGGCCTTTCAAGACAAGCCCATCGACCGGGAGCTGCTCAAGCGCATTGCCTCTATGAATAGTTGCAAAGGCTTCCCCACAAAGGCGCAAGTGGAGGCCTTTATGACCATACCTTGCCTGAGACAGGGCTGGCAGCCCGGGGGCGACGAGGCTGTTCAAGACAAGGCAATCGACCGGGCGC
>NZ_JAGHQV010000291.1:0-907 GCF_017744175.1 Thalassotalea sp. G20_0
CGTTCATGGTGGAGTTCGCTACCGTCGGTGCCGGTGTGGGCAGCGTCATGGAGGCCCCCGGCTGGCCGGAAACGTTCATGGTGGAGTTCGCTACCGTCGGTGCCGGTGTGGGCAGCGTCAAGGTGGCCCCCGGCTGGCCGGAAACGTTCATGGCGGAGTTCGCGACCGTCGGTGCCGGTGTAGGCATCGTCATGGTGGCCCCCGACAGGCCGGAAAAGTTCATGGTGGTGTTCGCGACCGTCGGTGCCGGTGCGGGCAGCGTCGTGGTGGCCCCCGGCTGGCCGGAAAAGTTCATGGTGGTGTTCGCGACCGTCGGTGCCGGTGCGGGCAGAGTCGTGGTGGCCCCCGGCTGGCCGGAAAAGTTCATGGTGGTGTTCGCGACCGTCGGTGCCGGTGCGGGCAGCGTCGTGGTGGCCCCCGGCTGGCCGGAAAAGTTCATGGTGGTGTTCGCGACCGTCGGTGCCGGTGTGACCGGTAATGGCTCCCTGGCCACGCCTGAAGAGTAACCTGTGCTCCTGGCAAAACTGTTCACCTGCATAGTATTGGCAACCACGACCCCGCGCCTTGTGGCGACTGTTGGCACTGCAGCGGCTGTTGTCGCTGTAGCGGCATTTACCGGGCAAGCATCACTGTACGAAACATCCAGCGCAGCCAGAAATTCAGTTCTCGAAGAGCAATTGGCTGTTAACACACGCAGGTCTGCTTTTTGGCAAAGAAGCTGATCATTGGAGATAGAAGAATTCCCCTCTTTAATGCCATTGACATAGCTGTCCACCGCCGTGGTGTTGTCAACCGTTCCTTCAGTTCTAACCCACCCCCCCCCGATGCCGGCGTTTGCATTAATACCCGTGGTATTGACCCTGCTGTTCACCGCCATGGTGTTGTCAACCGTTCCATAAACATCCCC
>NZ_JAGHQV010000292.1:0-904 GCF_017744175.1 Thalassotalea sp. G20_0
GGTAAATTCCAACCCGCAATGGAAACAGTCTTGCTTCCACTTACAGCCAGCTGTTTGTCGAAGTACAGGGTAGTACTGCTCAGATCTGAGCGAATCCGGTAAATTCTACCGATACGAAGAGCAAATCCGGCCTGATTGACGACAGCAATATAATCGTCTTCTTGAACAGCCTGGAATTTCTGTCGTTCGCCCGATAGAACGAGAGTGAATTCGTCAAACGATTCGCCCAAATGCAGGCCATCGTCAACGGCTATCCAGGCATTTAGTACCTTTGGTTCAGACATCACTCCCTCCGCTATACTTTGGCACGATAACTCAGGCTGTCACCGGAGCCCTGCTGTTCAATGTCCCCATCAGCCAGTAGTTCAGCGATGGCATCATCCCATTTATCCGGGTCAGCTCCACAGCCATTCAGAATAACCTGTTTTGAATACCACTTACCTTGATTTTCCTCTAGCCAAGCATAGATTTGCTCCGTTGTTGTTGCTCCCCACTGGTTGCCTGTAGTGTTTTTTTGCTTGGCCACAGGTTGAGGGGGAGCTTCGAATAGCCCAATTTGTGGAACATCTTTGGATTTGCTTGCTTTTGGTTTGGCAGCCTTCTTGGCTGGAACTTTTTTTGTTTTTGCTTTAGTCAGACCTTCTTTCAACTCCTCTTCATGCCTTTCCTTATTGAGCATAGCGAGACGGTAGAGCACCTCTTCCCTAGCTTTTTCGCTAATGGTATATCGCAGGTTTTTTCCTTCAGGTAGATAGGCAACTTCATGGAAGCCATGCTCCAAATCTATATCTGACCAATCGTACAAAGCTAATAAATCTGTGTTCAGCTTGGTCTGGAGAGTTCTCAGGGCATTGATTTCTTCAGAGTCAATTTCTGGGTTATGGAGATCGTTATAGAATTTGGT
>NZ_JAGHQV010000293.1:0-901 GCF_017744175.1 Thalassotalea sp. G20_0
GTTTATGGACAGCACCGTGGGGCCGTTTCAGTTCAACCGAATGGATTTGGTGGAATCCGCCACGGACACCAATGTGGCCATCGTCACCCTGCCCACCCAGAACAAAATTGCCGATGATCCGGGGGCTGGCATCCGTGGTCAGAACATGACCCGGAATTTTATGACCGTCTATGACGGGGCATCGACCATTACCAATGTCACCGTGGAGGCGGAAACCTGGCAGATTGATTTTATGGCCCGGCTCCATGCCTCCGATGAGCTGGAGCGTTTAAGCAGCCGGGACACCTGGGGAAGAAGCTGTTTCTGGCACGATGGCTTTTTGGTTAAAAAGGATGGCAATGATTTTCTGCTGGTTTCCGGGCTGGGCTATGTGGAAGGCATCCGCATTCAGGCCACCGATGACCAGACCATCACTCCCGGCACTTTGAATGGTGTTACGCCGGAAATTTCTGTGGTTTTTGGCACAGAGAGCAATGGCAACGCTCAACAGGATTACAATGACAGCCAGCAGGTAGATCACTATCTGGAGCGGATCGCCAGCATCAACAGCGCCGGAACCGTCACTGACCGCCGCACCGTTCACCCTATTGATGACGCCCTGCTCAATTATCTGGTTCCGGAAGCTCCAAAAGATGGCAACCAATACGTGAGAATGGATGGCAAATGGGTTCCGGTGGATGTGCCCATCAATTGGTCCGCCCCACTGGCTACCGATGGCCAGACCATTATCAACCCGCCCTATACCTTTACTGCAGCAGAGGTTTATATCAATGGCGTGATGCAGGATCATGACCGGGGAGCCTTTACCATTACCGAAAACCGCATAGAGCTGGCGGCACCCCTTAACAAAGGCGATGCGGTGCAGGTGATTCTTGGTTCTACCCCGCCCGCCCTGAAAAAC
>NZ_JAGHQV010000294.1:0-892 GCF_017744175.1 Thalassotalea sp. G20_0
AAAGATCCCCAGACTTTCAAAGGCTATTTTGCTAAGGCTAACACGTTCTTTTTAGCTGTAAATACCCAGCAGATTACAAATACCAGCTGCCTTACGAGCATGCTCAAATCGAAGACTCAGATAAAGGCGTTTGCAGAAGTCCCCGAGGAAAACATTCAGTCGCTTGCTGATAACCCATGCTTGAAACAAATAGCCTCCATGTGTAATGGCAAAGGCTTACCAAAAGATCAGGACGTGAAGGCCTTCCTGACCCTGCCCTGCTTGAAAGAGGGCTGGCAGGAGGGCAAAGACGAGGACGTTAAGGGCAAACCGCTCGACCGGGCACTGGTCATCAATATTTCCTCCATGTGTAATAGCAAAGGCTTACCGAAAGATAAGGACTTGAAGGCCTTCCTGACCCTGCCCTGCCTGAAAGAGGGCTGGCAGGAGGGCAAAGACAAGGACGTTAAGGGCAAACCGCTTGACCGGGCACTGGTCACCAATATTTCCTCCATGTGTAATGGCAAAGGCTTACCGAAAGATAAGGACGTGAAGACCTTCCTGACGCTGCCCTGCTTGAAAGAGGGCTGGCAGGAGGGCAATGACGAAGACGTTAAGGACAAACCGCTCGACCGGGCACTGGTCACCAATATTTCCTCCATGTGTTCCTCCAAATGCTTGCCGAAAGATCAGGACGTGAAGGCCTTCCTGACCCTGCCCTGCCTGAAAGAGGGCTGGCAGGAGGGCAAAGACGAGGACGTTAAGGGCAAACCGCTCGACCGGGCTCTGGTCACCAATATTTCCTCCATGTGTAATGGCAAAGGCTTACCGAAAGATCAGGACGTGAAGGCCTTCCTGACCCTGCCCTGCTTGAAAGAGGGCTGGCAGGAGGGCAAAGACGAGGACGTTAAGG
>NZ_JAGHQV010000295.1:0-890 GCF_017744175.1 Thalassotalea sp. G20_0
GTCGCTGAAGCTGTCTGCGGGCAGCTGGTAGCTGAAGGGGGTGTCCTGATCGGCACTCTGATCGGCCAGGGCGACATCCAGTACCGGACCGTCGTTGCTGCCGTTGAGGGTGATGGTCAGGGTGTGGCTGGTGCCATCCGCTGAGGTCACGGTCAGCGTCTCGGTCAGGGTTTCTCCCTCCCCGAGCTGCTGAATGGCCGACTGGCTGTTATCGGCGCTGTAGGTCCACTGGCCGCTGGCATCCAGGGTCAGGTCACCGTAGCTGCCGGTGATGGTGGTGGCGATAAACTGGGCTTCACCGGCATCGCTGTCACTGATGGTCAGGGTACCGCTGGCGCTCAGGACGTCGCTGCTGTCTTCGGTCACTGCCGCACTGTCATCGCCAGCGATCACGGCCGGGTTATTGGCCACCCGGTCGGGGTTGTCAACGCTGCGGGCCTGCAGGCTGACATTGTCAACCACCATGTCACGACCATCACCATTGGCGGTGGTGTCGGAGATGCGCAGCACCAGGTTGCCTGCAGACGAGGCGGTGAATGCCAGGTTCAGGGTTTGCAGGGTCATGGAGTCGCTGTTGAATGCCTGTGTGGCCAGCACCTCACCGGATGCTTCATCAACCACCTCCACCTGACCGGACACTGGCCCGTCCGACCAGGCGGCACCGTAATCCAGGCTCAGGCTGTAGTTGATCCCCGGGTGACTCTGGATAACCTGTTCCACCACACCATCGGAGGCACCGTTGCCGCCATTGAAGGCCATCCTGTTGTCGTAAAAGTCCACCGTCCCGGCCAGGGTCCAGTCATCGGTCGTGCTGAAATCGCCGTTACTGAGCAGCTCCGTGTCCAGCTGCAAATCCTGGTAGGGATCCTGCGCCACCGACACGGTGTAGG
>NZ_JAGHQV010000296.1:0-890 GCF_017744175.1 Thalassotalea sp. G20_0
AAACCCTCCAGTTGCTTGATAAGCAAAAACAGCTGTTTATCTCCCGGGTGCCGCTGAATATCAAGGATGCCAGGGAGCTGGTCAGCAAAGCGCCTGCCATGGCACTGGAGCCTGTTGAAGGCTATGAGGATTATTCTTTTACTGAAGTACCTGCCTGTTATGGTGATGTTCAACAACGATGGTTCTTGTTTCTCAATAAAAAGCGAAGGCTCAGTGAACAGAAAACGCTGACCAGAAAGATGCAGAAACAGTCACTGAAAGAGGCCCGCGATCTGGAAAAGTTGGGTAAAAAGGCTTTTCTGTGCCGGGACGATGCATTGGAGGCTTTTGCCTTGTGGCAAAAACAATCGAAACTCTGCCAAAGTGAAACGGAACCTGAGGTTATCTGTAAACCCTGCTATCGGGGCAAAGGGCGTCCATCGTCAGATAGTAAGCCTGATCACTTCGAATATTTTGTACAGAGCGCATGCTTTGTTTCTTGCGAGAAAAGAGAGAATTCGCAGGCATCACTGGGCTGCTTTATCTTGAGTACCAATGATTTGGATCAAAAGAGTCTGAATGCCGCTGAACTGTTGTCTACCTACAAGTCACAACAGCAGGTTGAAGGTGGCTTCCGATTCCTGAAGAGCCCGGATTTTCTGGTTTCCTCACTCTACCTGAAGAAAGCGGAACGAATCGAGGCCCTGTTAATGGTGATGACACTGTGTCTGATGGTCTATGCTGCTATCCAACACAGAATAAGGTATGAACTGAAGAAGCAGAGCCGTGTATTCTTAAACCAGAAAAAAAAGCCCTGCCAGAACCCAACGGCGAGATGGGTGTTTTTCTGTTTTCAAGGGGTTAGTGTATTAACGGTCAATAATCAGGAACAACGTGTGGTCGGTTTGAAG
>NZ_JAGHQV010000297.1:0-888 GCF_017744175.1 Thalassotalea sp. G20_0
TATCATTTCCATCACCACCCATCAGATAGTCATTGCCAACGTTGCCATGAAGATGATCATCGCCGGCTCCACCATCCAGCATTTCGGCATCGGAAGAGCCAAGAATGATCTGATCACCAGCCTGGCCGTTCAGAACCGTGGCATAACCCCGTTCGTCCGGCACGTTCTGGTAGTCCGGTGAACCATTGGTATCAGGGTTACTGCCACCAAAAGCACTAAAAATCTGATCTGCGGTAATCTGGCCTCCACTGGAAAATCGAATGGTATCCACTACGTTATCACCACCCAGGAACCAGTCTTTCAGCGTAACCGTATCAGTCCCACCCTGAATATTGAGAATCAGGTCAGTACCATAACGGCTGAGGCCTGAAGCTACCTGATTAAAGCTAATACCTTCAAACAACAGCGTATCATTACCACCGCCAGCATTGTCGATAACGTCCTGACCATCTCCAGCTGTAAATACATAGGTATCGTTACCACGTCCACCTTTCAAAGTATCATTACCAGCCTGTCCATTCAGGATATCGTGACCATTTCCACCCTCCAGAAGATCATCACCGCCATCCCCAGATAACTGATCATCACCGTTAAATCCACGGATGTGATCAACCTCGGTTGTACCAGTTAACGATGCGTCATCACCGGTTGTGCCATCAACCTCATTAGAATTGCTTTCAGAAGGGGCTGGAATGGCTAGACCAAAGGCACCAAAAATCTGGGCTGCCGTGATCTGTCCACCAGTTTCAAAAGTGAAGCTGTCAATCAGATGTTCACCGCCCAGGAAGAATTTCTTGAGGGTGATCTGATCCGGGCCACCATTAACCTTTAGAATCAGGTCATCACCCATTTTGGATAGCCCAGAGGCTACCTGATTAAAGGTAATAC
>NZ_JAGHQV010000298.1:0-885 GCF_017744175.1 Thalassotalea sp. G20_0
GGTTTTGCATACAAGACAGATTTATTTACTGATAGTTCATATGTTTGGTTTATCTGGTAGTGGCAAGATGAGGGGCCGGAGTTCTCCCCTTTCCACAGGCTCAGGACGAACAGATCCCCATATCCCGCTAAAAATACAGGAAACCTGTGAAATAGTGACTATGCTTGCTATTTGCCTTGGTATGGAGACTCCAGTGACGACAATAAATAGTAATGGCAATCTGGTTCTACTTAGCGAAAAGCACCATCCCGTTACACTTGATATTACCTATGCCAGTAGCAACAACTTTACCGGCAAGCCCATTTACCAAAGCAGCCAATGCTTTCTGCATATTGACGCACTGACTTGCCTGCTGAAAGCGACCGAGCTGCTCAGACCACTGAATCTCCGGCTCAAAATCTGGGATGCCTTTCGTCCATTGTCGGCGCAGCACATCCTGTTTCATCACATGCCGAACCCTGACTATGTTGGCAACCCGGAATCCGACCCCTGCCCTCATTGCAGAGGCATTGCGGTAGATCTCACCATCACTGACCGTTATGGCAGAGAGCTTGACATGGGCAGCCAATTTGATGACTTTCGTCCGCTGGCCCATCATGGTAACGCTCTGGTTTCAGAAGAAGCACAGCGCAACCGACTTATGCTGGCAGGCGTAATGAATATTGCCGGTTTTAAGCCCCTGGCAACCGAGTGGTGGCACTACCAGCTACCCAACGTGGAGAGTTATCCCTTAATACCTGAAGCTGAGACACCTGGAGGGATAATGTAACTCCCTGCTTTTTCAGCACAGAATAAAGCCCACGTGGCTCTGTGATTTGCTATAAATCATACCTGATTTGCCATGATTGCCTTTAAGCGAACCCTGATAATTACCAACTTAAAAAT
>NZ_JAGHQV010000299.1:0-870 GCF_017744175.1 Thalassotalea sp. G20_0
ATTTTGTGGAGAAGCCAGATCTGGAAACTGCTCAGGGCTATCTTGCTTCCGGAGACTATTACTGGAACTCTGGCATGTTCCTGTTTAAGGCCTCCCGTTACCTTGAGGAGCTAAACAAGTTCCGGCCCGATATTCTGGAAGCCTGTGAGAAGGCGATTGCGGTACAGAGCACTGATCTTGATTTTGTCCGTCTGGATGAAGTGGCTTTTAAAGCCTGCCCGGATGAATCTATCGATTATGCCGTGATGGAAAAAACTAGCGATGCAGTGGTTGTCCCTCTTGATGCTGGCTGGTCTGATGTCGGTTCCTGGACCTCATTAGCGGATATCTGCGACAAGGATGAAGCCGGTAACTCTATTCAGGGTGATGTGCTGTTGCAGGATACCCGTAACACCTACGTGCGCAGTGAAAAAAAATTGATTGCTACCGTGGGTGTTGATGACCTGGTCATTACAGAAAGTGACGATGCCATCCTGGTGGCCCACAAAGATCGGGTGCAGGATGTTAAAAAGATTGTTGACCGGCTGAAAGCAGAAAACCGGACAGAGGTAAAACTGCACCGCAAAGTCTATCGTCCCTGGGGAGCCTATGATTCCATCGATATGGGCGACCGCTTCCAGGTTAAGCGCATTACCGTTAAGCCGGGGGCACAGCTCTCTTTGCAGATGCACCATCACAGGGCCGAACACTGGATTGTGGTTAAAGGTACCGCAGTAGTCACCAATGGCGATCAAGAAATTTTGCTGACTGAAAACCAGTCGACTTACATTCCTATTGGCGTCGTACATCGATTGGAAAACCCTGGCAAGTTTGACCTTGAACTGATTGAGGTACAGAGCGGGGGGTATCTGGGTGAGGATGATATTGTGC
>NZ_JAGHQV010000029.1:0-81844 GCF_017744175.1 Thalassotalea sp. G20_0
CTGTGCGTTCACATGGGGCAACAGCACGGCTACGGTTTCATTGAACCTTGGTGTCTGCTCTTGCCCATTGTCCACCAGTTTCGCCATGGCCCACAGCAGGTTGGCGATACCCTGAGCATTAAATTGGCCTTTCTGTGCGCTCACGCAGGGCAACAGCACGGCCACGGCCTTGCTGAGCTCTGGTGTCTTCTCCATGCCGTTGTCCACCAGTTTCGCCATGGCCCACAGCAGGCTGGCGATATGCTGAGCAATAAATTGGTTTTTCTGTGCTTTCACGTGGGGCAACAGCGCGGCCATGGCCTCGTTGAGCCCTGGTGTCTGCTCCTGGCCGTTGTCCACCAGTTTCGCCATGGCCCACAGCAGGTTGGCGATATGCTGAGGAATAAATTGGTCTTTCTGTACGTTTACGTGGGGGAACAGCGCGACCACAGTCTCTTTGAGTTCTGGTGTCAGCTCCTGACCGTTGTCCACCAGCTTCGCCATGGCCCACAGCAGGTTGGCGATTCCCTGTGGTTTAAAGTTGGCTTTCTGTGCCTTCACGTGCGGCAACAGCGCGGCTATGGCCTCGTTGAGCTCTGGTGTCCGCTCCTGTTCGTTGTCCACCAGTTTCGCCATGGCCCACAGCAGGTTGGCGATTCCCCGGGCATCAATATCCCTGGCTTCAGGTTTTTGGTTGCAGTTAAATATTATTGCATCAAGTAGCGTTGACAGTAAGGCAGCTTGAGTCAGCTTAACACGCTCATCTATGGGTTTATGGGGGGTAAAAACACCCGCTGAAGTAAATGAATGAAGTGTTGTCGTCAGGCTTCGCCAATTCCAGCTCCGTGTTGCTTTAAAATTTTGCAGCAAACGTATCAGCTGGCTTTGTTCCGCTCGATTTAACGGTCTTTTAGCAGCTGACGTGTATTTTTTAATTGAACTGGCATATTGCCCGTGATTTCTCCCATCATAGCGATGACCGAAACGATCCGATTTACTCACCAGACCAGCCATTATTTCTGGTTTGATGTGGGCATTAAAATCTTGAGCAGGGTTGACTGAACGGCGCAGTAGAGATTGAGAAGAGCATGCGCCAGAAGAATGGTAAAATTCATTACGCCCCAGGGTAGTGCGGGGGGGATTACCCCGCTGTCTGACTGTACTCTGTCTATATCGCCCACGCCTTGAAGAAGCGGCATGGTTATCTGGTTGGTTGTAATCATTACCTGGTCTTGCGTGTTTACCACTGATACCAGCAGTGTTTCTATCCATAATTATATTTCATTAATTCATGATAATATAAAAAGCAGACTGCGGTTCTGTTCAGAAGTTCATTTTGCTGAAATGTTTATAAACGTAAGCGGTCGGGGAAACACATCTACGTTCCACCAATCCGCTATGTTCAAATGATCTGGAGCGAGACAAATAGTGGCAACCATTGATCAATCTGCCCATGGATCACCTGCGGATATGGTCGAAAAGCTGGAAAACCTCCTTCCCTGGAATGTGAGAACGGTTCTTGAGTTATGATGGAAGGAAGGAGATTACTGGCTGTTTGTTCTCTTCTTTTTGCTACTTTTTGGTTTGGCTATTTGCTCTTTTAATGATCTTCGGCGGCTAAGCAATAGGGATCTGAGGATTGTCATCCTTTATCGGCAGCTACGTATGCCTCATCTGCCCACCCTCTTTTAAGTGATGCAGAGCCATGACCCTGTGGTGGGTGTATACCCTGGTTGTTATTTGATCAATACATCGTTTCATTAAATCTTTGTTCCAAAGCTTGTAAACCGGGATTTCAATGACCTCAAATCCTGATTTTTTCAGCAGTGCGATTTTAAGCAGAGTCGAACCATTCCTGGTTTTGAAATCACCACCCACATAATGAAACGGTCCCTGAACTTCAATCGCAATGTTGTGATCTGGCAGTACCAGGTCAACCGGAGGTAATGAGTCCATACTCTTTTCTTCTTCAATCTTCAAAGATGGAATACATGATTGGAGTTGATCGCGGAAGACAGTTTGAGGTTTTGAAATGGCTGTCTGGTAATGGGGGATGACCGGACAGGCTCTGCCAAGCCAACTTGCGGCCATGGCAATGACGGATTGTTCCTCTTCGTTATCTGGCGATGTATGTTCCAGGCGAGTAAACAGGCCATCCATGTGCTTCTCAAGCACGTTATGCGCTGTCGGTCTGCAGGGGCAGACGACTATTTGCAGAAGCCCGTGGAGGCAAGGGTATTAATGGATCATATTCGCAGCTGGATTGCTGCCTGACTTAACTGTACTATGCCTGAATTATTGAAGCGTACTTATCCGGATCAACATTGCCTCCACTGCCAATCGCTACTACGGTTTTATTTTCAAACAGTGCCGGGTTATCCATAATCGCGGCAATGGCCACCGCACCGCTGGGTTCCAGCACCAGGTTCATCTCCTGAAAACTGAGCCTGATGGCGTCATGGGATTTTTGAGGATTGACTGTTATACCTCTGACACCGGTTTGCAGAACGATATCCAGGTTGGCAATGCCAGGCTCAAGGGCCAGTAAAGCATCACAGTCACACAGGATATGACCTTTGGCTCGAGAGCGTCTGCCGTTTTCAAGGGAAATACCCATGCCCTGGTAACCATCCACTTCAACGGCCCATACCTGGGTGTTGCTGCCAAACACCAGGCTTGATCCTGCCACCAGGCTGCCACCACCAACGGGGCAGAGAATGTGATCACAGGATTTCCCGAACATCGCCAACTGCTCCTGAAGCTCCAGCGCTACAGATGCCTGGCCAATAATGATCTCATGATCATCGAAAGGGTGTAGCAGCACTGCGCCGTGGTCTCTGGCTATTTGCCTGGCCATAGCACTGGCAGCTTCCTCCCTGGAAGGTTTATTGCATTGGCAGAGAATGACCTCTGCGCCGTAACGTCTGGCATTATTTACTTTTGATTTGGGGGCGTCATGGGGCATTACCAGCCTGACCGGTATGTCCAGAAGTTGTCCGGCGGCTGACAGGCCTGCTGCAAAATTTCCTGAAGAATAGGCTGTAACACCTTGTTTTTTCTGACTCTCCGTTAAATTTAACAGTCGGTAGAACGCACCCCGGAATTTAAAGGCCCCGGTAATTTGCAGAGACTCGGCTTTGATCAGCACCTCACCTCTGATCAGCTCGCTCAAGGTATCTGATTTTAACAGCGGGGTGGTGCGCACATTGTTTCTTATTTGCTGAAAAGCATGGTTTAACTTCAGATAATCAGGAAGCTGGCTAACATTGGGTACTGCTGACATAACCTCAACATCTTTAACTTATTAAAGGCAGACTGGCTTTGGTGCTACCATCGCCTTTAAAAGATAGTCAAAATTGGCTGTGAGGTCTGAAAAGTTCAGGGGAGAGCGGTTTTCCCGGGTACCGGGATATCGTGGGCTATAACAGTTATCACTTAAAAATTGAACTTATACATAAAGAATAAGTCTATGTAAAACATAGAGTCATAATAATTATGTAAAGGATTGTGTGAATGTTTCCGAAGATTCCCGGGGTACCTGCCTTCCTATCATCTGAACGGGCTAATCAAGATTCAGGTGCAAGCAAAGGAAATAGCTCAAAAACAGCAAAGGATTTTTACTCGAAATTCAGTTCACCCCATGCATATCAGCGTGCTGTCTGGATTCTTTATGATATAAATAACTTTATTAATTCTACACAGTCGACACTCGGAGATGTGCAGGCACTTCGGAGGGCAATACATGAAAGAAATTTTTCCCCCTCTTCCATTGGTAAAAAGTTTGTCCCTCAACAACCCAGCACGCCATACGCAGAGCAGCAGACAGCAGAAATTCTTGCAGACTTCGATTCTTTTAGGGGCTCCGGATACACAACCCTTGGGGATGGTGCCGCCCTGCGTCGATTAATCAATGATAAATTTCGCAACAACGAATTATCAGGAAGTGGCTTTACTGTTTATCACACTGCGAATTCGGAGGCGTCACACTATCAAAAATTAGTAGAGAACTATGATAAAGCGGTGGATGGCCTGTTTGCTCATCAGATAAAAAAACTGACAAACAATCTGGCGCATAAACTTACTATTTCCAGTACTGAGCTTGAGAGTATCCAGCGTAAACGTAATAAGTCAGCGAAAGTCAGGTCACTTCTCGATACGTTAACAACGCCCAGTGAGCTCAGGACGTCACCGAACAAAACAGCTCACAGATTTAAGAACGAGCTAATGAGAGTGCATCCTGAACTGGCCAGAGATATGTTTCATCGTTAAAAATGAGCCCCGTCATCCATCAGGGGCTCAAGCTTTTACCGTTTAGAACTGCTCTTCTTCCGTAGAGCCGGTTAAAGCAGTTACTGAAGACTGACCGCCCTGGATAACCGTTGTCATATCATCAAAATAGCCGGTTCCAACTTCCTGTTGGTGAGCAACAAACGTGTAACCTTTTTCCGCAGCGCCAAACTCTGGCTCCTGGACCATCTCGACATAATGCTTCATACCTTCGCCCTGAGCGTAGTTATGAGCCAGTTCAAACATGTTGTACCACATGTTATGAATGCCTGCGAGGGTGATGAACTGGTACTTGTAGCCCATATCACTCAGTTCCTGCTGGAATTTGGCAATGGTTTCATCGTCCAGGTTTTTCTTCCAGTTAAAGGAGGGTGAGCAGTTGTAAGCCAGCAGTTGATCCGGGTACTCAGCCTTGATCGCTTCAGCAAACTTACGGGCTTCATCCAGGTCTGGAGTGGCGGTTTCACACCACAGCAGATCCGCGTATGGCGCATAGGCAAGACCACGGGCAATAGCCTGATCAATACCGGCCTTGGTCCGGAAGAAACCTTCAGGGGTTCTTTCGCCAGTCAGGAATGCTGCATCGTAAGGGTCGCAGTCAGAGGTAATCAGATCAGCCGCGTTAGCATCGGTACGGGCCAGAACAATGGTGGGTACATCGGCAACGTCAGCAGCCAGTCGGGCCGCAATCAATTTCTGCACAGCTTCCTGGGTGGGAACCAGTACCTTGCCACCCATATGACCACACTTTTTAACGGAAGCCAGCTGGTCTTCAAAGTGTACACCGGCAGCACCAGCTTCAATCATGCCCTTCATCAGCTCATAGGCGTTCAGTACACCACCAAAGCCTGCCTCTGCGTCCGCAACAATCGGGGCAAACATGTCAACATAGCCTTCATCACCCGCTTGCTTGCCGGCTTTCCACTGAATCTGATCAGCACGACGGAAACTGTTGTTGATGCGCTTGACCACTGCAGGCACGGAGTCAACCGGGTACAGAGACTGGTCAGGGTACATGGTGCTGGCGCTATTATTATCTGCCGCAACCTGCCAGCCGGAAAGGTAGATCGCTTCAATGCCGGCTTTAACCTGTTGCACTGCCTGGCCACCAGTGAGGGCACCAAGACAGTTGACATAACCTTTTTTAGACTGGTTGCCATACACCAGGTCCCAGAGTTTCTCGGCACCCTGTCTGGCAATGGTGTTTTCGATTTTCACAGAACCTCTCAGACGAACGACGTCTTCTGCACTGTAGGTTCGTTTGACATTTTTCCAGCGCGGGTTCTCCGCCCAGTCCTTTTCAATGCGGGCAATTTCTTCAGAGCGGTTATAGCGAGCCATCTTATTTTCCTCCCCCGAACAGCGAGGTGTAGTTATGCGACTGTTTAAATTCAAACAAATGTTTGATTTGCGTCGCATATCCTAAACACCTGAGAAAGATTCTGGTAATTTATAAGAGTTATCTCGGGTATTTATAGAATGAATATTGCACGCGTTGATCTGAATTTGATGGTTTACCTGGATGTTCTGCTCAGGGAGCGCAACGTAACCCGTGCCGCGGAACAGTTGGGAATTACCCAGCCTGCCATGAGCAATGGGCTGCGCAGACTGCGGGAGTTGTTTAATGATCCTCTGTTAATCCGGACCAGCGAGGGGATGACCCCAACAGAGCGTGCACTTGAACTCCAGCCACTGATTCGTGAGGCATTACTGGCCATGGAGAAAACGATTCAGCCAAAAGAGAAGTTTGATCCTGAAACCAGTCAGCGGGTATTCCGGATCATGGCTTCTGATTATGCTGAATCAACCCTGATCCCTCTGGTGTTGAAGCAGGTTCGCTCCCTGGCTCCGAATGTGACACTGGATGTCCTGACGCCCAGTGATGTGAGCTTTCACGACGTTGAGCAAGGTTGGGTTGATATGGCTATTAACCGTTTTGACAGTCTGCCTCAGTCGTTTTATCAGTCCCGGATCTGGCAGGATGATTTTTCCTGTGTGATGAGCAGAGAAAACCCGATACTGACTGATTTTACCCTGGACACCTATCTTCAATCCCAGCATATCTGGGCCAGCAAAACCGGAATGGGTATTGGCGTAGGGGTTAATCCTGAGGATGTACAGCGACTGGGCTGGGTCGATGAAGCGCTGGCCGCTGTTGGCAAAAAACGCAAAATCAGTGTTTTTACCCGTCATTATCAGGTGGCGATGCTGTTGTCTGCCCAGAATGATCTGATCGCTACACTTCCCAGTCGACTTGCGGATATTGAACGATTCAGTACCAGGCTCACTGTCGTCAGGCCCCCGTTTGAAATTCCATCATTTGACCTGTCCATGGCCTGGAGCCCTTTGCTGCATCATGACTCTGCCCATCAGTGGCTGAGGCAGATTATTAAATCCGTGGCGGGAAAGTGACCTTGTCGTTTGTTTTCACGCAGATAAACAGCTACAAACATAAACTAACAGTCATTACTGTTATTCTTTGTTTGTCTGTGTTCTAATTTGCTTGCTTTCGCTGACTTGCGCGAAACAGAAGAGGAAAATAAGACGTTATCCTCCGTTAAATAAGTACAAAATCAGTTGGATTACTGGAGAGAAAAATGGATTGGCTGAGTGACCTGGAAGCAGAACATGCACTGTTTGATGTTGCCGAAGAGTGCAAGGAATTTATCGCCGAGTCATACTACTTGTTAATCTCTGAGCAGCAGCAGGGTGTTGTCCTGGACGACTGATTAGCCAGAGCAGGCGTTATTGAAAAAGCCCTTTTCTTTTTCCCAAAAGAAAAGGGCTTTCTTTTTTCCCTTTACAGAATCTGAATCCGGACCAGACGGTGCTCCCGGGTTTTGCACATTTGTTTTTGCCCGCTAGATTTAACAGACTTCTACAAAATTTGGGCAGATCCTATGTTTGCCGCTCACTCAAATCTTGCACAAATATGCTCTATTCATGACTTACAGACTCTGGCCAGAAAACGTGTGCCAAAAATGTTCTATGACTACGTAGACTCAGGTGCCTGGTCTGAAAGGACTTATGACAGTAATCACTCTGATTTTAACGATTTACTGTTTCGACAGCGGGTTGGGGTAGATGTAGTCCAGAGAAATACCGCATCTCTTATGGCGCAGACTCCGGTGACAATGCCGGTGGCACTGGCTCCCGTTGGGTTGGCAGGAATGCAGTATCCTGATGGTGAGATTCTGGCTGCCAGGGCAGCTGAAGCATTTGGTATTCCCTTTGCGCTGTCCAGCTTGAGTATTTGTTCAATTGAAGATGTTGCCCGACAGACCCATCACCCTTTCTGGTTTCAGTTGTATGTATTTAAAGACCGGGATTTTACCCTGCAACTGATGGATAGAGCCAGAAAGGCAGGTTGTAAAACACTGGTGGTAACCATGGATCTGCCCATCATGGGGCAAAGGCATAAAGATGTAAAAAACAGGCTTTCAGCCCCGCCCCGGATAACAGCCACATCGCTGATTCAGTTCCTTAATCGCCCTGTCTGGTGTTTGAAGATGGCTTGCACATCACATCATACTTTCGGGAATATTGTCGGTCATGCAAAAGGAGTCGACAACCTCCGTTCTCTTGCGGTGTGGACATCAGAGCAGTTGGATGCCTCATTAAGCTGGAAAGATATACAATGGATTCGTGATCATTGGGATGGTTATTTGATCATTAAAGGAATACTGAATACAGAAGACTTATATCGCACCATTGATGCAGGTGCCCAGGCCGTGGTGGTCTCTAACCATGGTGGACGCCAACTGGATGGTGCACCTTCAACCATCAGAACTGTGGCTGGTATTGCAAAAGCGGCAAACCAGCAGGTCGATGTGTTACTGGATAGTGGTGTGCGCAGTGGTCAGGATGTACTGAAGGCGATTGCGCTGGGTGCCCAGGGGGTTCTTGTGGGGCGAGCCTTTGCTTATGGGCTGGGTGCTGCGGGTGAAGCTGGTGTAACCAGGGCTCTGGAGATAATCCATAAAGAGCTTGAGTCCACCATGGCACTGATTGGTGAGACGAAAATCTCCAGCCTGGGTACTCATAATTTGATTATTCCCGGTCAATTTTCGATTTAACATTCACAGGATAAATAGCCGTCATTGCGGGCGTTAATTGGACATACCTTCTCGCTTCGATAACATTGACGGTTGGATTGTTGTGCTTGTACATGGTTACAGCATAATGTATACGTCAGTTGCATAATAATGATCAGGAAGTGAGGTTGAAATGACTGAACGCATCCAGAAAGGCGGCCTGCAAATCGCTCGGGTACTCCATGATTTACTGGTAAATGACATTGTTCCGGGAACCGGTGTGGACCCGGAGAAGTTCTGGCTGTCCCTCGAAGCGTTGGTTAATGACCTCGCCCCTGAAAACAAAGCGCTTCTGGCCCGCCGGAATGAACTTCAGCAGAAGATTGATGCATGGCACCAGCAAAACCGCTATACCGAAGATAATAAGTCTGAGTACAGGTCTTTCCTTGAGGAAACAGGTTATCTGCTGCCTGAAGGGGATGACTTTGCCATCTCCACCAGCAAGGTCGACAGCGAAATAGCTCGTCAGGCAGGGCCTCAGCTGGTAGTCCCTGTTATGAATGCCCGCTTTGCCTTAAATGCAGCCAATGCCCGCTGGGGTAGCCTGTATGATGCGCTTTATGGAACGGATGCTATTCCGGACAGCGAAGGAGCAGAAAAGGGCAAAGGATATAACCCGATTCGTGGCAGAAAAGTGATTGAGTTTGGTCGTGAATTGCTGGATACAGCGGCTCCATTGGCTTGTGGTAGCCATAAAGACGCCGTTCGCTATCAGGTGCTGGAAAGCAGCCTGGCCATTTCACTTGAGGATGGTTCAATCACATCCCTGAAAGAGCCGGAAAAATTCTGTGGTTATACCGGAATACCTGAAAAGCCCGATTCAATACTGTTGAAAAATAATGAGTTACACATTGATATTCAGATGGATTCTGAAGGTGTGATCGGCAGGGATGACGCTGCGGATGTACAGGACCTGATCGTTGAGGCTGCCATTACCACCATAATGGACTGCGAAGATTCCGTGGCAGCAGTGGATGCAGAAGACAAGGCTCTGGTATATCGCAACTGGCTTGGACTGATGAAAGGTGATCTGGAAGATACTTTCGTTAAAGGTGGCAAGCCGTTGACCCGAAAGCTGAGTTCTGACCGGATTTACACGGCACCCGACGGCAGTGAGCTGGTCTTACCCGGCAGAAGCCTGATGTTTGTCCGAAATGTCGGGCACCTGATGACCAATGATGCCATTCTTGATGCCGAGGGTAATGAAATACCGGAGGGTATTATGGATGGTATGTTCACCTCCCTGATTGCCATCCACGACCTGAAGAAAAAAGCAGGTGGTCAGCAGAACTCCCGGGAAGGCAGCATTTATATCGTCAAGCCAAAAATGCATGGCCCAGAAGAAGTCGCCTTTACCTGCAAACTGTTTTCACGTATCGAGGCGGCGCTTGATCTACCTGCCAACACCTTAAAGGTGGGCATTATGGATGAAGAGCGCAGAACCTCCATAAACCTGAAAGCGTGTATCCGTGAGGCCAGGGATCGTATTGTCTTTATCAATACCGGTTTCCTGGACCGTACCGGGGATGAAATACATACCAGTATGGAAGCCGGCCCTGTTATTCCAAAAGGGGAGATGAAACAGTCGACCTGGATTCAGGCCTATGAAGATCAGAATGTTGATATTGGTCTTCATACAGGACTGCTCGGCAAAGCTCAGATTGGTAAAGGCATGTGGGCGATGCCGGATGAGATGGCAAAAATGATGGAGCAGAAGATTGCGCACCCCCTCTCAGGGGCCAACACCGCCTGGGTGCCGTCGCCCAATGGCGCAACACTTCATGCCGTTCATTATCACAGAGTTAATGTTCTGGCCCGTCAGGAAGCGCTGTCCCGTCGTCAAAAAGCCAGTGTTGATGACATTCTGCAAATTCCGGTAATGACCGATCCGGGTAAATTATCCGCAGAGTTGATCCAGAAAGAGCTGGACAATAACGCCCAGGGAATTCTTGGCTATGTGGTGCGCTGGATTGACCAGGGTGTTGGCTGCTCCAAGGTTCCGGATATCAACGACGTTGGCCTGATGGAAGACCGTGCCACGCTGCGAATTTCCAGCCAGCATATTGCCAACTGGCTTCGTCATGATATCTGTTCAGAAGCGCAGGTAATGGAAACCATGAAGCGTATGGCTGTGATTGTAGACCGGCAGAATACCGATGATCCAGCGTATCAACCTATGGCAACAGACTTTGCAAAGAGTATTGCCTTTGCTGCCGCCTGTGATCTGGTATTTAAAGGCTGTGAGCAACCTAATGGTTACACTGAGCCTGTGCTTCATCAGCGTCGCAAAGAGTATAAGGCAGCTAAACCGGTTTAAACATTGATTCTGGAATGAATTCTGCGCTAAAAAAACATTCTCCCAATCAACGGGATATACGGTTGATTGGGTGGTTTTGAAGAATTTTCTCAATTAGACCAACGCTGTACTCTATACTAATGTTCCTTCTGTATTGATCTTCCTTAACATTGTCTTGTAAACCTCTTTGCCTCTTACACTTATTATGAAGCACAGCTCAATAAGGCAAGAGCCGCTTATCAGGTGGCTACCGAGGAAAATGAGGCGTACGGTGAATTGGGCAAGGTCAATTTGGGTCGGTATTAGAGAACTTCCTTATGATGCTGAGGGTTGACAGTACTTCACTGAGTAGATGTTGCGTGATTTCTCCGAGGGGGGGCTCAGCAGGAGGTGGCCCTGCGTCCTGGTTTTTCGTTGAATCGGATAGCTTTTTCAGCTTTACCCTGACCCGCAACTCACCATCCCCGTCCATGTTTGAGATTGCATTTTGAAAGTCGGTTTTAAATTTTGCATATTGAGGCGAATCCAGCAGGTCGTGGGAAGGTGACCGGTCATTGTCAAAAACTGATCTGATGGATCGGCTATCACTGAAATTCATGTTATTGAAAAAAGCCAGGGAATCCTTGCTCTCAGGGGCAGTGACAGATAGCTCGAATGAGAGCCTGTCGAGCTGGGAGGGGGTATTTTCTTCCATTGATTGCCCGGTTCTGTTTTCGCTAATGGGGAGTGGCTCTTCAAACTGGGCAGAGTCAGATGAAAGAATGGGGCGTGAACAAGAAGTACCTTCCTTATTTTCCAGACACACCATTCGTTGTGTCACAGGCTTGCACCATTCCAGGGGATAAATAGGGTAATTAATGGCAAACGTAAGTACGTTCTTGTTGTTACTGTCGTTGATCATCATCTGGAACGGTCGGGTGTTTTCGTCTGCATCAAGGAGCTTCTGCAAGCTTTCATGTATCACTTGTAAGTAGTCTTGAAAAATAGCGTCAGATCCGCCTGACAATATACGTACGACAAAGGTAAGATAATCAGTGATTATTTTATGAACACTTGTTTTTTTCGCGCTTATAGGATCGCGGGGAATGGTGATTATTTGGTCAGAAAGGCAGAAGACATAATCGCCTCGTGTGGGGTTCTCCGCTTGTGGTCTTTGCGATGTGTCCAGAAGACGGATTACAGGAGCACCCTTAAAACCAAGGGCAACCGTGACCTCCTGAGCGCCAATCATGGGAAAATCGGCCAGGGAGAAAGTCATGGGGGCACCAACGTAAGGGGTAAGGGCATCCAGCTCGCTTTTGCGAATCGGACAGATAAACGCCTCGCCATCCCATCTGGGCATTCTTAATGGCATTGGATTAGAGCAAATAAAGCACTTTGAGTCGGGGTTTTTATGGGGAGCCTTCTGGTCAGGGTTCCGGGTGTAAAAATCATCAATGCATTTTTGATGGTGTGTGTGGAGGGATTTGCAATACGTTATTTCCGGCTGACTGATATTACGTTTATTCAGACAAATTTCCTCACGACATATTGGGCATTCCGGAGATTCTTCGAACGTTGTTATGGAAAGGGGGGGGGTAGCCACTTCAGAGACAATTTTAACAGCTGTTCCGCCCGGGGAAGTTGATTGAGAATTGACGCCTTCAGAACAAGAGCTTGCGGTAAAAGAAGCATTTGATGAAAGATTAGGAATTTGTCCTGAAACTGTCGAGTCCATGGGTTGAGTCCAGTTGTTTTTTGAATAACAATTTTTGGACAATCGGATAAAAAAATAGTTCAGATCATTCAATTGGTTTCTTTGGTGATTATCCGAAACTAATGGATAATCACCTTATGAGTTGCGGTGTTGCCTCTCCTTTTTGCCAATTCCCTGTCAGTGTTAAATAGCCAGAGCCTGCTCTACCGCATTACCAACATAAGTAGCTGGTGTCAGTGCTTTTAGCCCGGCCTTTACATTGGCAGGAAGCTCCAGGCCATCAATAAACGTTGCCAGAGTCTCTTTGGTAATGCCTTCCTGACCACGGGTCAGTGCTTTAAGCTTTTCATAAGGCTGCTCTATACCATAGCGGCGCATGACGGTTTGAATGGGCTCTGCCAGTACTTCCCAGGCCTGATCAAGGTCCTGCTCAAGACGGGCAGGGGAGGCTTCCAGCTTGCCAATGCCTTTCAGGGTCGCGGCATAGGCAATCAGACTCTGGCCCAGACCAACGCCCATATTGCGCAGCACGGTGGAGTCCGTCAGGTCGCGCTGCCAGCGGGAAACCGGCAGTTTGGCGGCAAGATGCTGCATAATGGCGTTGGCAATGCCCAGGTTGCCTTCAGAGTTTTCAAAATCAATCGGGTTGACTTTGTGGGGCATGGTGGAAGAGCCTACCTCACCGGCAACCGTCTTCTGCTTGAAATACCCCAGAGAGATATAGCCCCAGACATCCCGGTCAAAGTCGATCAGAATGGTGTTGAAACGGCAGATGGCATCATAAAGCTCAGCAATGTAGTCGTGGGGTTCGATTTGGGTTGTGTAGGGGGTCCACTCCAGACCCAGGCTGGTGACAAACTGCTCGGCATGTTCAGCCCAGTTCACTTCCGGGTAGGCTGACAGATGGGCATTGTAGTTGCCGACAGCACCATTGATTTTCCCCATGGGGACAATGCTTTCGATTTGTTTCAGTTGACGCTTCAGGCGGTAAGCCACATTGGCCATCTCTTTACCCAGGGTGGTCGGGGAGGCGGTCTGACCATGGGTTCTGGACAGCATGGGCTGGTCGGCATGGGTCCTGGTCAGTTGTTCAATGGCTGAGATGATGTTACGCATCTCAGGCAGGACGGCCTCGGCCATACCGGTTTTCAGCATCAGACCATGGGCGAGGTTATTGATATCTTCCGATGTGCAGGCAAAATGGACAAACTCACTGATCGCTGATAGCTCATCATTGCCCTGAAAGCGCTCCTTGATCAGGTATTCCACCGCTTTCACATCGTGGTTGGTGGTGCGCTCAATCTCTTTAACCCGCTCAGCTTCGGCCATGGAGAAACCACTGACCAGACTGTTCAGCAGCTGGCTGGCTGGTTCAGACAGTGCCGGAACCTCGGTGATGGCAGAATGGCTGGCCAGAGATTGTAACCAGTGAACCTCCACCGCAACCCTAAAACGGATCAGTCCATATTCACTGAAAATGGTTCTGAGGGATTGGGTCTTATCACCATAACGTCCATCAATGGGAGAGACGGCGGTCAGTGCATTCAGCTCCATGTTTTATGCCTTAAGCTCGGGGGAAAAGGGCGCATGATAACGGATCCCTCTGTCAGATTCTAATCATTGGCCGGTTGGCCTGACGCAGAATGCTGATCAGGAGGGAGATCACTGGCCGCTTTCCGGTGCAGTGGATGGGTCAGGCATCGGGAGGTGCCCTTTGAAATTCGGCTATTACAGTCGCTTGAGGCCATCAAGTAACTTGCTTCGGCTGATGAACAGGTGCCAGCGACTGCCACCACACTGACGCCAGAGGGCGGCAGAACGGATACCGGCCAGCAGGATAGCTCTGATCCGGTTAGCGTTAACCGGGTTCTGCAGGTAGCGCATATCGCCAGCCACCTGTATCCGGGTTTTAAAGGTGCTGATGGTATCCAGGTAGATGCTGGCCAGGTTGGCAATTACATTGTCATGCAGCATGCCAAAATGTTCGACCTGTTCTTTGGTTCTGTTGAGACGCTCACCGATGGTGCTCAGCATCTTCCGGTTACTACTCAGCTTTTTCTCAATGTGAATCAGGGCCAGAGCATAACGGATAACATCCCCCTGAATCGCGGAGCTGTCCCTGCTTAACACGGACTCCAGGGTTTTTCGCCCCATGGACAGACCATTGAAACCACCGTAAACCTGGGAAACATCATCCGGCGAGGTGACAAAAATGCTGTGGATGGATGGGGTCAGAGCCTCTTCACTCCACTGCCCGGTTCTGGCCAGCTTGTCTACCAACTCTGCGGCCTGGAACACGCCAGATAATGCAGCCGCCTGGTCCTTTGTAGAATATCGCACCAATCTTCTTCTCTGGGATTTCCGTTGTCGTTGATAAGGTTTTCAGTTTCTTGAAGATCAAGCCGATGCTTGTGCCCGTGTTTCAATAACACCGCCGCCAAGGCACACATTCTCACCATAAAGGTCATCATAAAAGACCACCGACTGGCCCGGGGTAACTGCCCGTTGCGGCTGATCAAAGGTAACCCGGTAATCACCGTTGGCTTCCCGGATAAGCGTGCAGCCCTGATCTTGCTGACGATAACGCACTTTTGCCTTGAGCTGGCAGGGCATCTGTGGTGCTTTTCCTGAAACCCAGTCGATATGCGAGCAGGTCAGACTATCTGAGAAGAGCAGGGGGTGATCTTTACCCTGACCGGCGATCAGCACATTTCTTTCAAGGTCTTTATCAAGTACATACCAGGGCGCTTCATCGGCATTTTTCAGTCCGCCGATCCCCAGCCCCTGTCTCTGGCCAATGGTGTGGTACATCAAGCCCGAGTGTTCACCAATCACCTTGCCATCTTCCGTTTCAATAACGCCAGGTTGTGCTGGCAGGTACTGCTGCAAAAAGTCCTTGAATCGGCGCTCACCGATGAAGCAGATGCCGGTGCTGTCCTTTTTGTTATGGGTAATCAGACCGTGTTCTTCGGCAATGCGTCGAACTTCAGTTTTTTCCAGGTCACCGACCGGAAAGAGAGTGCGGGCAATCTGTTGTTCGCTTACCGCATGGAGGAAGTAGGTTTGATCCTTACTATTATCAACCCCTTTCACCAGATAGCTATGGCCGTCACGGTCCACGCGACGGCAGTAATGCCCCATCACTATGTAATCGCTGCCGAGGGTGAATGCGTAATCCAGAAAGGCTTTGAACTTGATCTCTTTATTGCACAGGATATCCGGATTCGGAGTTCTGCCGTTTTTGTATTCATTGAGAAAATGTTCGAAAACATTATCCCAGTATTCAGCGGCAAAATTGGCTTTATGTAAATGAATGCCAAGTTTGTCGCAGACTGCCTGGGCATCGGCCAGATCGGTCATTGCGGTGCAGTATTCAGACCCGTCATCTTCCTCCCAGTTCTTCATAAAAAGTCCTTCCACCTGGTAGCCCTGCTGTTGCAGAAGCAAAGCGGATACGGACGAGTCAACACCGCCGGACATGCCAACAATCACTTTGGTTTGGGAAGGATGCTTTATCACTGGGGTATACTGCCACCTGTCAAAAAATAGCTGGTCATTTTACCTTTCCCGCTAAATAAGCGCCATACCGCTGGAAATTTATAGTGGTAAATGCAGATGGTGGTTTCGCTTTTGTAACAAAACTTCATTTATTCCTGGCTAAGGATGGTATATGGTATACGCGTTTTTGTGCGGTCAGCTTGCCGTTGTCAGCAATGCTTTACCCTGCTGACATTGCTGTTGGATATGGCTGCATGCTTTAAATAACGACAAGAAGCGTTGAACCAGTCTTTGATCTGGCTAAACCGATGATTAGAGAACGGAGTTGATAATGGGATACCAAAAGATCAAGGTGCCTGCCAACGGTGACAAAATCACTGTCAACGAGGACCTCTCCCTGAATGTTCCCGATACCCCTGTCATTCCTTATATTGAAGGTGACGGTATTGGTGCTGACGTTTCACCAGCGATGCTGAAAGTTGTTGATGCTGCTGTAAAGAATGCCTACAAAGGGCAGCGTAAAATTGAGTGGATGGAAGTTTTCTGCGGTGAGAAGGCTACTCAGGTTTACGATGATAATACCTGGCTTCCGGAAGAAACGCTTGAGGCTCTCAAAGAGTATGTGGTCAGTATTAAAGGCCCTCTGACAACGCCGGTTGGTGGTGGTATTCGCTCGCTGAATGTGGCTCTTCGTCAGGAGCTGGACCTGTTCGCCTGCATTCGTCCTGTGCGCTGGTTCAAGGGTGTGCCAAGCCCGGTAAAAGAACCTGAAAAAACCGACATGGTTATCTTCCGTGAAAACTCGGAAGATATCTATGCGGGTATCGAGTGGCAGGCTGGCAGTGCCGAAGCCGAAAAGCTGATCAACTTCCTGCGCAATGACATGGGCGTTACCAAAATCCGGTTTGAGCAAGACTGCGGTATTGGTGTCAAGCCTGTTTCAAAAGAGGGCACCGAGCGTCTGGTGAAGCAGGCAATTCAGTTTGCTATCGATAACAACCGTAAATCCGTTACCCTGGTTCACAAGGGTAATATCATGAAGTTTACGGAAGGTGCCTTCAAGGATTGGGGTTATCAGACAGCTGTTGAATACTTCGGCGGCCAGCCTCTTGATGGTGGTCCATGGCACACTGTCAAAAACCCGAATACCGGTGAAGATATTGTCATCAAGGATGTGATTGCTGACGCTTTCCTGCAACAGATTCTCCTGCGCCCGGCAGAGTATGATGTCATTGCCACCTTGAATCTGAATGGCGACTACATTTCTGATGCGCTCGCTGCCCAGGTTGGTGGTATCGGTATTGCTCCTGGTGCGAATATCGGTGCGCCAACGGCCGTCTTTGAAGCCACTCATGGTACTGCTCCAAAGTATGCAGGCCAGGATAAGGTCAACCCCGGTTCCGTCATTCTTTCTGCTGAAATGATGCTTCGTCACCTGGGTTGGAATGAGGCGGCAGATCTCATTATCAAGGGTATGGATGGTGCTATCGGTGCCAAGACCGTTACCTATGATTTTGAGCGACTGATGGAGGGCGCAACGTTAGTCAAGTGCTCTGAGTTTGCCGATGAAATAATTAACCACATGTAAGTTTTCAGTTAACTTTTCATCAGTTAAAGCCGGAAATTCATTTCCGGCTTTAATATTTTATCCCCCCTTTTTTTATTGTACTTTCCACGTTTATCTCCTTTTGTTGTCAGTCGCCCGATCAATTTTCGAAAGTCGGCCATTGTGATTTGCTCCAGTATCTTTAGAATGAGAAGAGAAATCCTGGCAAATTTGTCAATTTCTTAGTAGGTGTGCACTAATTTATCTTCTGTCATCAAATGTCTGTAAACCGTGCCGATCAGTATTTTGTGCTCGTTGTTTTTATGATTAGCTTTTATGATTGGCAGTAGTAAATACTTGCGGTGCCATGAGTGTGCTGTTGGTTACCAGACAGTTAAGTTACAAATCGAAGGTTGGCAGTCATAAAACCATGAGTAATCTCGAACTGTTTCGTCTAAGCTTGCAAAAAGAGGGAGAGGAACAGGAAGGTGATCTGAGCGTTGCAGTCGTTCCGGAAAAAACCAGACTGGCTCCCCCTCCCATGTATCAGGTCTTGCTCCTGAATGATGATTTTACACCAATGGATTTCGTTGTTGAGGTACTGGAGAAGTTTTTCAGTATGCCAGAAGGGAAGGCGACTCAAATTATGCTGATGGTACATACCCAGGGAAAAGCCGTTTGTGGTGTATACAGCAAGGATGTCGCGGAAACCAAGGCTCAGCAGGTTAATGAATATTCCAGAGAAAACGACCATCCCCTGCTGTGCAAGACAGAAAAGGCCGATTAGCGTTTTCAAGGTTACACCATATGCTTAACAAAGACCTCGAAGCAACACTGAATAATGCATTTAAAGACGCCCGCGATAATCGTCATGAATTTATGACGGTTGAGCATCTTTTACTTGCTTTGCTTGATAATGAATCCGCAGCCAGAGTCCTGGTTTCCTGCGGAATTGATCTTCATAAACTTCGCCAGGATCTCACTGAGTTTGTCAGCTCAACGACTCCATTAATCCCCGACGATGACCATGAGCGTGAAACGCAGCCAACACTTGGCTTTCAGCGAGTACTGCAGCGTGCTGTTTTTCATGTGCAAAGCTCCGGTAAAAAGGAAGTTACCGGTGCTAATGTACTGGTCGCTATTTTCAGTGAGCAGGAAAGTCAGGCTGTTTACTTCCTGAAGCAACAGGATGTGGCTCGCATAGACGTTGTTAATTTTATTGCCCACGGTATATCCAAGACGCCGGGTCAGGAGCTCGAAGAGCTTGGTCATGATCTGTCCGACGATATGGAGCCGGAGAGTAGCAGTGGTGGCAGCAGCAAGAATCCCCTCAAACTGTATGCCACTGATCTGAATGATCAGGCGCGTCTCGGCAGAATTGATCCCCTGGTTGGTCGGGCTGAAGAAGTGGAGCGGGTCTGCCAGATTCTTACCCGTCGGCGGAAAAACAACCCTTTACTGGTTGGTGAGGCCGGGGTAGGGAAAACGGCCATTGCTGAAGGTTTGGCCCGTCGGATTGTTGATGGTGACGTGCCTGAGGTTTTATCCAAGGCTGTTGTTTACTCCCTCGACCTGGGTTCGCTTCTGGCCGGAACCAAGTATCGTGGTGATTTTGAAAAGCGTTTCAAGCAGTTACTGAGTGAGCTTAAGAAACTGGATCATGCGATTCTCTTTATCGATGAAATTCATACCATCATCGGTGCAGGTGCAGCATCTGGCGGAGTGATGGATGCCTCAAACCTTCTGAAGCCGATGCTGACTTCCGGCGAACTGCGCTGTATCGGTTCTACCACATTCCAGGAGTTTCGCGGGATCTTTGAAAAAGATCGGGCACTGGCAAGAAGATTCCAGAAAGTGGATATTGTCGAGCCCAACGTTGAAGACACCTTCCAGATACTGCTGGGACTGAAAAAGAAATTCGAAGAGCATCATGTTATCAAGTATCAGGATGAAGCCCTGAAAGCGGCAGCCGAATTGGCAGACCGCTACATCAATGATCGTCATATGCCCGATAAAGCCATTGATGTTATTGATGAAGCAGGGGCGTATCAGAGGCTTCAGCCTGAGTCCGAACGGAAAAAAGTTATTGATGTCGATGATGTGGAAAGCATTGTCGCCAAGATGGCCAGGATTCCGCCAAAGTCTGTCTCTTCCTCTGACAAGGAATTGCTCGGTAAGCTTGAGCGCAATCTGAAAATGGTGGTGTTCGGGCAGGACGAAGCGATCACTTCACTTTCCACAGCTATCAAGCTTTCAAGAGCAGGCCTGAAGGCACCTGAAAAACCAGTTGGCTCTTTCCTGTTTTCCGGGCCAACCGGTGTCGGTAAGACAGAGGTTTGTCGCCAACTGGCAAAAGCCCTGGGTATTGAGCTTGTGCGCTTCGATATGTCTGAGTACATGGAAGCTCACACGGTATCACGCCTTATAGGGGCACCTCCGGGTTATGTCGGATTTGATCAGGGTGGCCTGTTAACAGAGGCCATCAATAAAACGCCGCACTGCGTGCTGTTGCTTGATGAGATAGAGAAAGGCCACTCCGATGTGTTTAACCTGTTACTGCAGGTAATGGATCATGGCACCCTGACAGACAACAATGGTCGTAAGGCTGATTTCAGAAATGTGATTCTGATCATGACCACCAATGCGGGTGCTGAAAACATGACCAGAAGCTCCATGGGCTTTCTTGAGCAGGATCATACCACTGACGGTAATGAGGCCATTAAGAAAACCTTCACGCCTGAATTCAGAAATCGTCTGGACGCCATTATTCCCTTTGCCTCACTCAATGATGAAATTATCAAACATGTGGTTGATAAATTCCTTACTGAACTCCAGGCTCAGCTGGATGAGAAGCGCGTGCAGCTGGATGTTGATGACAAGGCCCGCAGCTGGCTGGCGGAGAAAGGGTTTGATCGCCAGATGGGAGCAAGGCCTATGGGGCGGGTTATTCAGGAGCACTTGAAAAAGCCCATGGCGGAACAAATTCTGTTCGGAAAGCTTGCTGAGCATGGGGGCAATGTAAAAGTAACTGTTCGCAAGGGAGAGTTGTACCTCAAGTTTGAGGCAGCGAAAAGCCGTGCTTCCGATCTGGAGGCAATTGATGGTGAGGCAGGTTAGAAGACAGCGGGTAGGTGCTCAGGGGTGAGCACCGCTGTTAGCGAGAACGGTAAGTGATACGGCCTTTCGTCAGGTCGTATGGCGTCAGTTCTACCTTTACCCGGTCGCCAGTCAGAATGCGGATGTAGTTCTTGCGCATTTTTCCGGAGATGTGCGCGGTAACAACATGGCCATTTTCCAGTTCTACACGAAACATCGTATTAGGAAGGGTGTCAATGACGACACCCTCCATTTCCAGACTCTCTTCTTTTGCCATTAAATAACTACCTCAAAGGGGTTGGTACGGCTTGGTTAATTTTGTTGGGCATTCTGCCTGAAAACAATTGGTAAAGCAAAGCACCCTTTACTGTCAGTCGTATTATTTCAATTGTCGCCATTCCTGACTGACATAAAGCTCCACAGGACGGTATTCAATTTTGTAATTCATTTTCTGGCATTTCCGGATCCAATAACCCAGATGGAGATAGGGTAGCCCGAGTTTTCTGGTATGATCGATAAGCCATAAAATACAATATCGACCAAGGCTGCGTTGTGAGCAATCCGGATCGTAAAAGGTGTAAATTGCGGAAAGACTGCCGCGTAAATGATCTACCACCGATACTGCAAGCAGTTGTCCGTTCAGACGGAACTCATAAAATGCGGTAAATTCGGTGCTTTCAACCAGAAAAGAGGTGTACTGTTCAATCGTTGCAGGATACATATCACCATCCTGGTGGCATTGATTGATATACTTTTCATAGAGCAGGTAATGCTCATCCTGAAAGTCTGCAGACACTTTGGCAACCCTGAGTGTAGAGTTGCGATTCCAGGTCTTTCGCTGCGTTCTTTTCATTTGAAAGGTATCTACGGGGATTCTTGCCGGTATGCAGGCCTTGCAGCGGTCACAGTGTGGGCGGTAAATATGCTGGCCACTTCGTCGAAACCCAACGTCGGCAAGATCACTGCACAACTCTTTGTTCAGCGGAATTTCCGGATCCATAAATAGTGTGGTTGCCTGCTCCTCTGGCAGGTAACTGCATTCATGGGGTTGTGTGGCATAAAATTTGATATTTTTATACTGGCTCATTATCGAAGGTCATTCCATTGCCATTCCTGTTTCCAGTCTGAACAGGAAGGTGCCTGTGAGCAATAGCGGTCCAAATAATCTACAAATCTGGATCTTGAAATCAATTTTGCCCCAAGAGAGTCCAAATGGTCTGAATAGACCTGACAATCAATCAGTTCAAACTGCCAGGCTGAAAGTTGTTCAGAAAGGGCTGTCATGGCAATTTTAGAAGTATTGTTCTCTCGGCTGAACATGGATTCCGCGAAAAAAATGCGCCCTTGAGCTACCCCGTAAAGCCCTCCAACCAGCCTGTCTTGTTGCCAGACCTCAACAGAGTGTGCATGCCCGGCATCATGCAAAGCCGTGTAGGCGTCAATCATCTCATCAGTAATCCAGGTTCCTTCTGAGTCCCTGCGGATACTTGAGCAGGCCGTTATAACCTCAGCAAAGTCGTAATCAAAAGTAACCTGGTAGAGCCCTTTTCTCAGCAGTTTGCGTAATGATCGGGATAAATACAGCTCTCCCGGTTTCAACACCATCCGTGGGGAGGGTGACCACCATAAAATAGGGTCGCCCTCATTAAACCAGGGAAAAATGCCTTGCTGATAAGCCATTACCAAAGTGTCCACCTCAAGATTACCCCCAATAGCCAAAAGCCCATCCGGCTGTTCAAGCGCATGCTCAAGGGGAGGGAAGCCGATAACATGATCCGGCAAAAGTGTTATTGTCTCAGGCATTGTCTAACGTGTTGTTTTATCAAGCAGTTGAATGCATTGGTGCGGTATCAGGATTACTGCTCCCATCAGAATACCCTATAACCCGGGCTTAGCCCATGAATTTGCAAGTTAGCCATGTATGGCTGCAATTTGGTAAAAAATCCCCCTGAACAGGCAAAGTTATCTGTTCATTTTTCAGATAAGCCTTTCAATATGTCTTTTTATGTATTAGACTCCGCCACCTAGTCTACTGATATTCTGCTTTTAACCAGCCGCTTAATGAAGAATAACTCATATCTTCTTAATATTTTTCTCGCTTCAGTGCGTAACCCTCGCGCTGGTGGAAGCTTTTTATTAATTCCTATCTTATAAAACTCCCCGGAGGTAATCGAATCTATGGGTACCCTGAGCATGGGCGGAAGCATTGATACAAGCAGTGAAATGGATATCATTGAACAGCAACGCCTGGCAGCTCTTATTGAAATTACAGAGCAACACAACCGGGAAGTAAGCCAGCTCAAATCGCGCCTGGAAACTGCCGAGAAGAAAGCTGAAAAAGCTGCTGCCCAGCTGAAAAACATGGAAAATGAACTGAAAGATCTGAGAGCCAGCAATCCTGATCGAATGAAGAAGCAGATCAAGCGTCTTCAGGAGCAGAATCGCACGCTTACTGGTGAAAACAGTGGCCTGAAAACCAAACAAAAGCAGCTTACCCAGCAGCTGAATACCGCAACTCAGGAGCTTGAGCAGCTGAAGTCTGAAGAGGCTGAAGCAGAAACTGAGAAGGCGTAATTCCTAACCTGGATTACTGATGACTCCTGGCAGTTCAGTAGGCATCCGGCAACTGCTCACCCCATGCTTTGGGTTGTTGCCGGTAAGGCACCGCATGCTTCTCGCAGGTATAACTGCCTCGCCGGGTCTGTGCGCTTTCTCCATAGCATGACCAGACAATTTTCATACCTGCATTTCTGATGCCATCCCCTTATATTTGAATTAGACTGAACTTCGGTTTTTATTCAATAACAGGAGTGCACGTATGAATGACTGGGTTTCCTGTCAGTATGACAACATTGATCATATTGAAAAATCCTTCGGCTTTAAAAAATACTCTCGAGCTTTGGCATTCTGTAACGCCATTGCCTGTCTGGCTGAAGCTCATGTCCACCATCCGCGAATTGTTATTGAGTGGGGCAAGGTGACTATTGCCTGGGGAACCCATCAATCCGATGAGGGTAGTGGCGTGCTGGCTATTGATCGGGCATTGGCACAGCGCTGCGATACTTTATATGAACAGATGAATGCCCCCGTTTCCTGATTCTCCTGGCTCTGGGTATTCTGCCCAGAGTTAGCTCCGTTTCAGTGTTCATGAATCAGTGCCCTGCGTCCTCATGTTTTGAGAGTGGTTCTCCTTGCTTAAAATTCCGCGACCTAATGGCGAATGTGAGCCGTGAGCTATTGATTTCTTTGAATTTCTCTTAATATTATAAAATGATCTTAATCTTCAATGGACGTATTTTGATTCTGAATCATACTTACGATGCTGGTTTGATCGACTTCCCCCTACGATCAGATCAGTCTAGGTCAGTAATGGCCTTGGTACTTGGATTGTGTACCTATGTTTCACTCCTAATGGTCTTAGCCCGTGTCTTCTTCCCCCAGAAGCGCGGGTTTCTTTTTTGCAGTCTTTTATGTTTCAGCCTTTGATCCACGAGGCTCTTAAAGATCTTTAGCTGGTCAGGCGAAGAGCAAGTTGGCATTGTCTGAGAATGCATGATGTTTCGTTAGTTATGCATCAAAAACCCAGAAAATGATTAAGTAGCATGCGCCTGGAGTGGTCAGTGAGTTGAAACGGAACCGCTCTCACCACTACTTTTCTTGTCAGGAGAGAGGGAGGCCACATCACCCAAAACCTCATGATCCACAGTGCTTTCTTTCTGTAGCTGCTCAATTTGCTGGGAAGACATATAAAAATCCGCTTCTCGACCCTCCAGCACCCTCTGACCATGCCAGGGCAATAGTCGATAATCTGCGTGATGACTGTAATCGAGAAATGGATACTTGATAATCTGAAAGTAGGGGGAGTAATCAAAGTCACGGGGCGTGCAAAGCTTTGGATTTCGTTGAAAGAGTTGTACGCCAGCATCGCCATCGTGTTTAACCAGGGGCAGGATGGGAAAGTGGATAAAACTAAAGGCTTCGGCAATCATGGTTGAACAGACGGTTTTTGTTTCCTGACCCGGAGAATGCTGAAATAACGTGGAGCCAAGCCTTCTGGGCAGAAAAGAGTAGGGGAAGAAGAACCGGGCAAGATCAAGAATCTGCCTGACATTGTAATCCATACCCAGACGGCTGGTTGCGTAGTGTATGACTTTCTGGCTGTCGCTGTAGCTCAGCCCTTTGGGTCGGCATATCCGCAAATGCTCCCCTTCATAGTTTTTCAGGGGCTGGATAGCGGTACCAATTCCCAGTTCACTCTCAATAATCAGTTGTTCATCAGGGGAGCCGCCATAGGATTCACTGACAATCTGGCGAATTCTGTCATCCTCAATATCGTGAAGGCGGCCAAGGTAAAGCATGGCATGGGACCAGGGGCTCTGAGTGGTTTGCTTAATAACCCGACTGACTCTGGATCTTCCTTCAACCAACAGAACATCGCAGGGCTTAATTTCATGCCTGACACGTTCAAAATCACACAGGGGGCTTGTTCTTTCCTGAACGTTGTGGCTTAGCCAGTCTGTAAGGCATCCCGCAACCATTTTGAAGAGTTCCATTCTCCAGTCCTGAGCCAATCTTTATTTCTTTATGTTAGCATTGGTTATTCTTGACATTATGAATTGAGATAAATTTGACATTTTTTCATGTGTTCATCTGCTTGATGGCAAGCACCCTGAAAAACATCAAAAAGCTGTTATTACCAAATAAGGCATAATAATGGGCTGAATAGCCAGCAAGCATGGGAGTATGCTTTGTGAACAATGAATCAAAGCCGGACAATATTGTGGCAAATCTGCAGTTTTTGAATAAGAAAAAAGGATTACCTCCTGTACACAGCTGGAACCCTCCTTTCTGTGGTGATATTGATATGCGCATCAGTCGGGATGGCCGTTGGCACTACAATGGCTCCCCCATTGGCAGGGAATCAATGGTGAAGCTGTTTGCTTCAGTTCTCAGGCATGATGATGATGGCCATTACTACCTGGTTACTCCGGTAGAAAAAGTAAGAATTCAGGTGGATGATGCGCCATTTGTCGTGGTTTCAGCTGAGGTTCGGGATGGTGCGAATGGTCCCGAATACCTGTTTACCACCAATGTTGGTGATGAGGTAGTGCTAAGCAATGAACACGGTTTGAAAATGATCAAAAGTATGAAAACCGGAGAGTTCGTTCCTTATATCCGGGTTAGAGATCAGCTGGATGCATTGGTAAATCGCAATGTGTTTTACCAGTTAGTGGGAGAGGCCGTTGAAACCCGGGTGGCTGAGGGAATAGAGTTAAGCATTCGCAGCCAGGGGAAAGACTATTCCCTGGGAGTTGTTGAGGGTGGCTGAACCACCCTCATTGCAGGAAAGCTCACATGTTTGGGTAATTCGGGCCGCCAGCACCTTCCGGGGCAATCCAGGTGATATTCTGAGCGGGATCTTTGATGTCACAGGTCTTACAGTGAACGCAGTTCTGGCTGTTGATCTGGAACCGGTTTTCCCCGCTATCCTCATCCATCACAATCTCATAAACCCCGGCAGGGCAGTACCTTTGCGCTGGCTCATTATAAGCCGGAAGGTTTTGCTTAAGCGGAATGGTTGCGTCTTTAAGCTTCAGATGACAGGGCTGGTCCTCCTCGTGATTGGTATTCGAGAGAAAAACTGAACTCAACCGGTCAAAGGTGATCACACCATCAGGTTTTGGATAGTTGATGGGGCTGGACTCTGCCGCTGGCTTAAGCTGGGCATAATCCGGAGTGGTATCGTGCAGGGTGAATGGCAATTTGCCATTGAAAATATTGAGGTCTGCAAAGGCAAAGGCGGCACCAAAGATGTTACCAAGCTTATGCATGGCCGGACCAAAGTTCCGCTGCTGATGCAGTTCTTTATAAAGCCAGGACGCTTTGAATGCCTCATCAAAGGATTCCAGTTTATTGCCGCCTTCAGAGCCTGCACTCACCGACTTGAACACTTCTTCTGCCGCAATCATGCCGGACTTCATGGCGGTATGGGAGCCTTTTATTTTCGCACCATTCATGGTTCCGGCGTCACAACCAATCAAGAGTCCGCCCGGAAAAGTCATCTCGGGTAATGACTGAGGCCCGCCTTTGGCCAGTGCTCTTGCACCATAGGAAACCCGTTTTCCACCTTCCAGATATTGTTTGATAACCGGACTCTTTTTGAATCTCTGGAACTCTTCAAAGGGGCTGAGGTGTGGATTTGAATAGCTCAAATCGGTAATAAGGCCCAGTACCACCTGATTATTCTCCAGATGGTAGAGGAATCCGCCACCGGTAGACCCGCTTTCAGCCAGTGGCCAGCCAGCAGTATGAACCACCAGACCCTGTTGATGCTTCTCGGGTGCGATATCCCACAGCTCTTTAATGCCGATGCCATAATGTTGAGGATCACGCCCTTCATCAAGCTTAAAATGGCTGATAAGTTGCTTGCCCAAATGTCCACGGCATCCTTCGGAAAAGAGCGTGTATTTGGCGTGCAGCTCCATACCTGGCATAAAGCTGTCTTTCTCGTCACCGGAGGCCGAAATCCCCATATCTCCGGTTGCAATGCCCTTGACACTACCATCGTCGTTAAACAACACTTCCTGGGCGGCGAATCCAGGGAAAATTTCCACCCCAAGTGACTCGGCCTGCTCCGCCAGCCAGCGGGTGAGATTGCCGAGACTGATGATGTAATTGCCTTCATTGTGCATGGTTTTAGGCACAAACAGGTTGGGTACTTTTATCGATTTTTCTTCAGAGCGAAGCACATAAATGTCATCGGATGACACTGGAGTATTTAACGGCGCACCCAGCTCTTTCCAATTGGGAAACAACTCATTAAGCGCAGTTGGTTCAAAAACTGCCCCTGAGATGATATGAGCGCCAACTTCGGAGCCTTTCTCGACAACACAGACACTAAGTTCTTTATCCTGCTCCTGAGACAATTGCATCAGCCGACAGGCGGCTGACAAGCCGGAAGGGCCTGCACCCACGATAACGACATCAAATGCCATGGATTCGCGTTCCATGATGAGCTTCCTCCCTGTCGGAGTGTTATTTTCAGAACGGTATTCAAACAACTGTTTGAAATTGCTTGGCATTATACTCAGTGTTTCCCCGAATGGACAACACGTCATTAGTTATTAATACCTATACACAGAAATATTCCGGCTGCTGACCAGCTGCTATCTTGTCCCTCACAGCTATTCTGCAATCAGCAGAATCAGGTGTATTTCCGGTGATGCATAGTAACAGACACCTGTCTTAAATAAGAATATCTGAGTGAACTGATTGAAACATACGTTTGAACCCTTATTGACGTGCTGGTAGACTGCGCCCCAGCAGATGTGTGAACACAGGTTGCTGAATGATAATAAAATTTGTCTGTCCGGTTGTTCGTTATCTGCTCGACAATTCAAGACCTAGCCAATAACGAGAAGGGAAGGCTGCGAACTCATGAAAATATTAGTAGCCGTCAAAAGAGTCATTGACTATAACGTCAAGGTTCGAGTGAAGGCGGATAACACTGACGTCGATCTCACCAACGTCAAAATGGCAATCAACCCTTTCTGTGAAATTGCTGTTGAAGAAGCAGTAAGACTCAAAGAGAAAGGTGTCGCTACAGAAATCGTTGCCGTATCCCTTGGTGCCAAAGAGTGCCAGGAGCAGATACGAACAGCGCTGGCTCTTGGTGCAGACCGTGGCATTCAGGTTCAGACTGATCAGCCTCTGGGTTCCCTGGCAGTTGCCAAACTGCTTAAGGCCATTGTGGATGAAGAAAAGCCTGACCTTGTTCTTCTGGGTAAACAATCCATCGACAGTGACAATGGCCAGACCGGTCAGATGCTTGCGGCACTTGCCGGTATGTCTCAGGCAACCTACGCCTCAGAAGTCAATGTTGACGGTGATAACGTTAATGTTACCCGTGAAGTGGACGGTGGTTTACAGACGTTAAGCCTGAAGCTGCCCGCAGTGATTACCACGGATTTGCGTCTGAATGAGCCGCGTTACGCATCACTGCCCAACATTATGAAAGCCAAGCGTAAGCCCCTGGATGTCAAATCACCAGAAGACCTCGGCGTAACAGTGTCGTCTACTTTAACGACGATCAAAGTAGAACCACCGGCTGAACGACAGGCGGGTATCAAGGTGGCCAGCGTGGATGAGCTGGTAGAAAAATTAAAAAATGAGGCGAAGGTGATCTAATGGCCATATTAGTCGTTGCTGATCATGATAACAGCACGCTCGGAGCGGGAACTCTGAACACGGTTGCAGCTGCCACCGCAATCGGGGGAGAGGTTCACCTGCTGGTTGCAGGGTCCGGGTGTAGCACAGTTGCAGAGCAGGCATCTGCCGTAGCGGGTGTATCAAAAGTCTTGCTGGCCGAGAATGCTGCACTGGAAAACCGACTGGCAGAAAATGTGAGTCTGCTGGTTGCTGAACTGGGCAAGGATTACTCTCACGTACTGGCATCCACCTCAACCGATGCCAGAAATATGATGCCACGGGTGGCAGCTTTACTGGATGTTGATCAGATATCCGACATCATCCGTGTACAAAGCGAAGACACCTTTGCCCGTCCGATCTACGCTGGTAATGCCATTGCCACGGTTCAGTCCAGTGCATCTATCAAGGTTATTACCGTTCGTAACACAGGTTTTGACCCGGTTTCTGCGGAAGGTGGATCTGCCAGTGTAGAAACCGTTGCCAGCAGTCATGATGCAGGCGTATCGAGCTTTGTCAGCGAAGAGCTGGCTCAGTCTGACCGTCCTGAGCTGGCGGCTGCGGACATCATCGTATCTGGTGGTCGTGGCATGGGTAATGGAGAGAACTTTGAGTTACTTTACAAAGTAGCCGACAAGCTTGGCGCTGCAGTCGGTGCTTCCCGTGCTGCCGTGGATGCAGGCTATGTACCCAACGATATGCAGGTGGGACAAACCGGCAAGATTGTTGCTCCCAAGCTGTATGTTGCCGTTGGTATCTCCGGAGCCATTCAACACCTGGCTGGAATGAAGGACAGTAAAGTCATTGTTGCTATCAACAAAGATGAAGAAGCGCCCATATTCCAGGTTGCAGACTATAGTCTGGTAGCAGACCTGTTTGAAGCTATTCCGGAACTTGAAGGCAAGCTCTGATCAATAGGGCAGCTGTCTTTTTAAAAAAATACCACTTTCTTTGAAAGTGGTATTTTTCTACTGGTTTTATGCCTTTTTTTTCACTGGGGGTTTTAAGACCCATTAACTCTGTGCATAATCTTTCACAATAAAACGATAAGAAACATACCGGAGTAGATTTTGATACGAGTTCTGGTTGCGGATGATCATGATTTGGTGAGAACTGGAATTTCTCGCATGTTAGCTGATGTTGAGGGTATTCAAATTGTAGCCCAGGCTGTCAGCGGTGAAGATGCTATCAGCCTTTATCGGGAACTCACTCCGGATGTCACGTTAATGGATGTCAGAATGCCCGGCATTGGCGGGCTCGAAGCCACCCGGAAAATCTGCCAGATCAACCCTCATGCAAAAGTTATTGCCGTAACCGTCTGTATGGATGACCCATTTCCCACCAGGCTGCTTGAAGCCGGCGCGTCAGGTTACGTCACCAAAAGTTCAAATATTACCGAAATGGTTACGGCCATTCGCACGGTATTTACTGGAAAGAAATACATTTCCCCGGAAATTGCCCAGCAAATGGCTTTGAAAGCTATTGAGCCAGACAGTGCGTCACCCTTCAATCAGCTCTCTCATCGCGAAATGCAGATAGCTCTTATGATTGTTAATTGCGAGAAAGTACAGACCATATCCGATAAATTATGCCTCAGTCCCAAAACGGTGAATAGCTATCGCTACCGGATGTTTGAAAAGCTGAATATCACCAGTGATGTAGAGCTGACACACTTGGCTATTCGCCATGACCTGGTAGATACCATAGAGTGAACGCTGCCTTACAGGCTCTGATGAACCTCTTGTTGAGTTCCTTCCGCTACTCCCGGTGCTGATGCCCGAAATTCCTGTTACCTGTACTGAAAAATGCAGGCTTATTCGTTTCTACCGCGCTGTGAAGATATAATAAGCAGGTGATTTGATAACCGTTGTCTGGTGGTTCATGACAGGTAGTGAAGAAAGCAAAAAGTTTGATCACAAATCATTTCTGGAAAAGGTGTCGAGCCGTCCGGGTGTCTATGATATGCGTGATCACAGTGGCAAAACACTCTATATCGGTAAAGCGAAAAATCTTAAAAATCGCCTCTCAAGCTACTTCCGAGCGACGGGTCTTACCACTAAAACCATGGCTTTGGTAAGTAAGATTGCTGATATTCAGCTGACGATTACCCATACTGAAACTGAGGCGCTGCTACTTGAGCAAAACCTGATAAAAGACAGAAAGCCACCATACAATATTTTGCTGAGGGACGATAAGTCATACCCCTATATCTATATTTCCGGTGATGATGATTTTCCCAGGATGGACTCCTGTCGTGGACGCAAACGACAGAAAGGCCAGTATTTCGGGCCTTACCCGAGTAGCGGAGCGGTTCGGGAAAGCCTGCACCTGCTGCAGAAGATTTTTAAGATACGTCAGTGTACTGACATCTATTTCAACAATAGAACCCGGCCCTGCCTGCAATATCAAATCAACCGTTGCAAGGCCCCCTGTGTTGGCCTGGTCTCAAAAGAAGAGTACCAGCAGGATCTTGAGGATACCCGGCAATTCCTGGATGGCAAAAACCAGCAGTTAATCCGTTCGCTGATAAAGCGCATGGAAGATGCTGCTGAATCGCTGGATTTTGAAGAGGCGGCGGCAACCCGCGATAAAATCAACCACCTCCGGGCTGTTCAGGAACAGCAGACGGTGACCAAATCGGCCGGTGATATTGATGTGATCGGGTTTGCCCAAATGGGTGGCAATACCTGTTTTGACGTGCTCTTTGTTCGTTCTGGCAGGTTGCTTGGTCATAAATATTACTTTCCTGATTTTAAGCTGGAAGCTGAACGGTCTGATTACCTGGAAGATTTTATGGCCCAGTTCTATGTAAGGCTGTTTGCCAGTCGTGATTTTCCCGAGGAAATCGTGGTTCCGTTTGAGCTGGCCGGTGCAGATACTATTGAGGATGCGATCCAGGCGGTTTCTGGCAAGAAAATCAAGATCAAGGACAGAGTACGCTCTGAACGGCACGATTGGTTGGGCCTGGCCAATAAAAATGCGCAGCAGAATCTTGAAAGTCACCTGGCAAGCAAAAGCCATTTAAACCAGCGATACGCACAACTTAAGGATTTGCTGGACATTGAGCAACCCATCCTGCGTATGGAGTGTTTCGATATCAGCCATACCATGGGGGAAGCAACTGTTGCATCCTGTGTGGTATTTGGTCCGGAAGGGCCGGTGTTCAGTGAATACCGTCGTTACAATATCACTGGTATAGAGCCCGGGGATGATTATGCCGCCATGGCGATGGCTCTTGATAAGCGTTATCAGAAACTGGCGGAGGCAGATGCAGGGGAGGGGGCCAGGCCGGATCTTATCATTATTGATGGGGGTAAGGGGCAGTTAGGAAAGGCCTCGGAGGTGATGACCAGGCTGCAATTGCAGATTCCCTTGCTTGGGGTTGCCAAGGGAGTAACCCGAAAGCCGGGACTTGAAACACTGATTTACCTGGATCAGGAGCTCAACCCCGAAGGTGCTGAGGCGGCATTACTGTTGATACAGCAGATCCGGGATGAAGCACACCGCTTTGCCATCACCGGGCATCGACAACGCAGGCAAAAGGCCAGAAACCGTTCCGTGCTGGAAGATATTCCGGGTATTGGCAGCAAAAGGCGTTCAGCTTTATTGAAGTTTTTTGGTGGTCGCGAAGGCGTGAGTGGTGCAACCATCGAAGAATTGAAGAAAGTTGAAGGCATCAGTCTGAGGCTGGCGCAGCAGATACATGAATATTTTCATAATGACTAGCACCGAAGAGCAGGACTGTGTACCGTATGCCCTGTTTTGATTTCTGGCATCTTAGGGCCTGTTGACGTTTCGTTGCGTGCTCAGTGGCTCAGAAAGGTGTCATATGCGCGAAAGACTTGCGCAGCGCGTAGTTATTCTACGCCAAGCAAGTCTGACAAAGCAGATGGTACCTTTCTGAGCCACCCTTCGGGCGTATCAGGGCACCCCTATGACTTCGTTGCGGCATTTTGAAAGGCAACCAGCCTTCCTGCTATGCCGCGCCTCGTCATAGGAGCGCCCTGATACGCTGAGCACGCAACGAAACGTCAACAGGCCCTAGGATCATCCCAAAAGAGCAAGGCGATATGTCAAACCGTCCCAATACCGTCCCAAGGCTGCCAGCTGCATGCTTCATAGCCTTACAGCACAAGGGCTTAATTAAGTAGTTATGAACGTCCCGAATTTTCTAACACTAACACGAATTGTTCTGGTCCCATTTCTCGTCATTATTTTTTATCTCCCATTTGAGTGGAGTTACCTTGCCTGTGCTGGAATATTTGCCTTCGCTGCCGCAACGGACTGGTTTGATGGGTATCTTGCCCGTCGGCTCAACCAGACAACCCCTTTCGGGGCGTTCTTTGACCCGGTCGCTGATAAAATCATGGTTGCCACGGCGCTGTGCCTGCTGATTGATGAGTTTCGTGCATTCTGGATGACGGTGCCGGCTCTGATCATTATTGGCCGGGAGATCGTCATCTCGGCCCTGAGAGAGTGGATGGCTGAACTGGGTAAGCGGACCAGTGTTGCTGTGAGCATGATCGGTAAGGCGAAAACCATGGCTCAAATGGCAGCCATTACCTTACTGCTATTATCGCCAGTGCCTGTTGATTCCTGGATTGGTTTGCTTGGTATTGTCCTGCTGTACCTTTCTGCAATTCTGACACTATGGTCTATGTATATTTATCTGAAGGCCGCCTGGCCAGATCTTTCTCCGTTCAACAAGCCTGACTGATGTGACGGAAAGCGGTTGACATCAAAGCAAAAAAACCTAAAATACGCTTCGTGTTCGGGCGCTGACAGGCAGTTAGCCAAAGTCGTCTAGCATTGGTTCTTGATTATCGATTGCCGATTGTCGATTTTCAAAAAAGCGTGCGGGAATAGCTCAGTTGGTAGAGCGCAACCTTGCCAAGGTTGAGGTCGCGAGTTCGAACCTCGTTTCCCGCTCCAATTATTCAATTTATGTGATTCAATTGCATAAATGCGAGCAAGATGCATTGATGCTTTCAATGTTCAGGTTTGTCTCTTACATCAAGAACAGACCAGGCTCAAGATTCTGGCGAGTTAGCAAAGCGGTTATGCAGTGGACTGCAACTCCATTTAGACCGGTTCGACTCCGGTACTCGCCTCCAGAATAAAATTACAGGCTGAGCCTGTTTTTTTATGCTTTTACTCTGTACTATTCAAGTACTGCCCGAGTGGTGAAATTGGTAGACACAAGGGACTTAAAATCCCTCGATCGCAAGATCGTGCCGGTTCGAGTCCGGCCTCGGGCACCATCCCACCTTTCTTCTTTTTAGAAGGGCGAGTTAGCAAAGCGGTTATGCAGTGGACTGCAACTCCATTTAGACCGGTTCGACTCCGGTACTCGCCTCCATTTTTTTCCCTCCTTTTAAAAAAAGAAAGAACTCCAGCGACCGGGGAATTTCTTTTTATCCCTGATAAATTCCAGAAGTGTGGTCAGTGGCATGTGCTTCAATGACTCTCTGGCCTCCCGAAACCCATCGCCATAAATTGGGTCGGCACTTTGCTCTATCTGCTTTTTTCGAAATTCAGCATCTTTTGTATTAAGGTTTTTTAACCAGATATACTCCATTAATACACACATTCCTTCCTCTACCTTCAGTGGCAGATTTTCATAATAATTGTAAAAAAACCAGGCATGGGTGAGCTCATGAATCATTACGGTTCGGAAATGTTCTTCCGGCAGATTGATCTGGATTAAAATGCAGTCAAAATTTCTGGCTAATATCTGTCCTTTCCGGTGAGTTGTCGTGGTTCGGGTAACCCCCAGAATGGGGTGATTATCATGAAAGTCATGATGACTGGCGTCATTTAGCTCATCACGGCCGCAGAGTTTTACCGGTGTCTGTGTTGAGTTCAGACTAAGTCCAACCGATGCCAGGGCCGAGCGCATTTCAATAGCAATGCGGTCCGCGCGCTCCTGGGTGGAAACGCCATTGAGGCTGCATTTGTTGCAGATAACAACCCCGTCGGGATACTGCATACCGCCATTGGTGAGATTTTCACAAACAAGCCGACTGCAGCTGGAACACTCCGGATGCCCATCATGGTTATTGCAAAAAGCATTGCCCCAGAAATCCACAAAGTAGTTCCTGGTGAGAGGGTTCCGACAGACAGAGCAGAGTGGGGCGGTCTGCTTTTGCGCGCAAACCGGGTGCCAGGCCATTTTATCAAGTTCTACATAGTTTCCCTTGACGGGCTTTCTGCAGCTCGGACACCTCAGGCAGTCAGGATGAAAGGCCCGGTTCCTGAATACGACAAAAGCCTTTCCTGCAAATGGCTTCCTGCAGCCACTGCACCTGAAACAGCCCGGGTGCCAGCGCATGCCCATTGCCTTAACGCATTGGCCCTTGAGTGGTTTTTTACAGCCCTGGCAATAGTTCATGACCTTCCCTGATGTATGAGCAATCAGTTCCCAGACCATTTACGGAAGAATTCCTCCTTTATCACAGGTGAAAACAATTCTTATGGTCTTCTTTTCAGCTTAATCAGATATGATGATCGGCAGCCATCTTTTTCAGTCTACTTGCTTCTGCATGGTAGTACTGGCTTGTGGTATTGATTGAATCATGACCTGCAAATATAGCAAGGTCTTCGATATCCATTTTTCGGGCCAGGTGCGTCAGCGCTGTATGGCGCAGCGTGTGAAATGGCAGCCCCTGTAATCTGTGCCTGATATCCGGTGAGGCCTTTCTCTGACAATTTTCCATAAAGGATCGCCACCAGAATCGAAGCCCCCGGGCTGAAAGCGGGGTGATCAGACCCCCGGTTTTGCGTGTCTTTGGTGCCAGGGGAAAAGGGTCTCCGTACAGGCCTGAGAATCCATTCATGCGCCTGTATTCAATGATTTGCTGTTGAAGCACTTTATTCAGGGGAATCTGTCTTCTTTTTCTGCCCTTGCCCAAAACACTGAGATAAAAACCGTTGTCATTATCGGGGTGTATATCTGAACAGGTATGTCCCGTCAGCTCAGATTCCCGCAAAGCCAGCCCATAACTTAAAGAGAGGATAAGGCGGGTTCGGGCTGATTCAATCCGTTCTCTTTCGGTGCCCATTGGCAGGCTTGCCAGGCACTCTTTAATAAATTGCCACTCATTATCATAAAAATATCGGATGATGGTGTTGCCCCGGGCCAGCTTTTCACCCGATCGAATAAGTGATGCGGCCGGATTACCAGCGGTATAACGATTTTTCTCCAGAAAAGAGAAAAAGGAGGACAGTACATCAATAACCTGATCGGTGCTTTTTCCTGGCTTGATCGGGGACCTGAACATAATCCTCTCCGGCTGACCGGGAAGGATGCCAGGCATCAGCCAGCGCGGTGGTAAGTTCTGCATAAAGTTGACATAGGCTTGCAGGTGTTTAAGGCGCACATCTTTATACCCAATTCCCAATTCAAAGTATAAAAACGCTGTCAATCTGGTTATTTCTCGCTCATAACGGCGCAGGGTCTCTTCTGAGCGGGCCCCGGACTTGTTCAGGAAAAGTACCATTGCTTCACCATCATTGCCCGCTCCCATCATATTGTCATTTGCACCATGATGAGCGGGCAGGGCGGGGAGGGCATTCAGAAAAACTGAAGGGCGAATCGGCTGGCTCACTGCGTTACCTCAGGAGTATCGGTTTTTTTAGACAACGCTTTTTCAAAAGCCTCGGCAATACCGCGGGCTCTTTCAAGTTCAAGCCGAAGAGTGCCGATTTCATCAAGTCGCTCTTCCGTTTCCAGCAGCCGACTCTCCAGCTTTTCTTTATCTGATATTGCGGTCCTGTATTGCTCTTGCATCATATGAGATTCCCTGGCTCCAGCCAGAAGGCTACGCACTGCACCTAGTAGATTACCCTGATCACTGTCCAGTAGCACCATTAGCTGATTAGCAAGCTGAACCGTGGCTTTTGTCTTGCTTTTCTCTGAAGACAGATTGTTTCTTTCTTCGCAAACCTGAATATATGCCTTCGACTTGCTGTCCAATCGGCTTTGCAGCTCCAGATTATGTTTTTTCAACTCCTGCTGTTCCTGGAGCTGGTTACTTATCTTCTTTTCCAATCCCTGCTTTAACCTTCGCTCATCATCGACCACGCCAATCCAGTGATTCAGTTGCTCCTGGCTCCGTTGATCCATCTGCTTCTCCAGGTTGCTGATGGCCTGAAGATGAAGGGCTTTTTGCTCAGCAGCAGCAGATTGTAGTTGTTCAGTTTGTCTCTGTTCTGATTTCAGCAGTGACTCCAGTTCTTTCAGGTTCTGAGTTCTTTGTTGCAAAGTGAGCTTCGTTGCCTCGAGCTCTGCACTGATATGCTGAACCTGATCCTGAAGTTCAGAGTTGTTGTGAGATAGCTGGCTATTCTTTTCTAAAAGCTGACTCAGGCTTTCTTTTAGTTCATCGATCTCCTGGTTTGCAGACTCTTCAAAATTCCGCTGGTCCTCGGACAATTGATGCTTCCACTGGGCAATGCCTCTTTTCAGGCCTCTGACCAGATCATCCGGCAATTCAAGCTCTTCGGCTTCACCAATAGCCCCTAGATATCGCCATTCATTGTAATATGGCAGTACGGTCTGCTTTCCCATTTTCCCGATGCGGGCGACTTTGTCGGCGTTAATTCTCTCACCTTTCTCTTTCAAGTCATCAAGGATGCTGAAAATGTGCTGTCTTCTGACTTTGTCCTGCTCTGAGTTCTTCATATTCGCTGTAGTATTCCAAAATATAGAACCAATAATACCAGTATTATAATACCAGTATTATCAGTACCAAAACATGAACCTTTACTGCCGGTAACTGAACTTACCGGCAGTAATTTGCATTTGATAGGGGATATGGATAGCAATAGCCAGAGGGCAAAGCCTGTTGACGTTTTATTGGTTGATTCGACGTATCAGAGCGTCCTTATGACGAGGCCGGGGCACTTCAGGAATAAGAGACTTTCGTCGGGGTTTTGCGACAGCTTCAAAATGTCGAAGAAAAATGCTGGTTAAGACCAGAGGTAGATACAGTGAGGATAAGAATGCATGGGAGGAGGGTTAGGGCCCCTAAGAGTAACTTCTACAATACTCCTACAACCGTGTAGAGCCCTGGTGATACTGGTTTGTTCATTTCAGATATCGAGCTTTCTGCTTGATTTTTTCCACCAGTTTTTTGCCTTTGGCAGTCAGTGTCAGCTTAAAATAGCGACCATCATCTTCGTGCTGAACCTTTTTGATCAGCCCCAGGCCAGGCCTGTCGTGCCGTCCTTCACCCAGACGTTTAACACTGACCGCAATATCACTTGGGGTACCACAGGTGAGCTTTTCAGCATTTACAAGATCTGTAATGGTTTCTCCGGGGTTTTCTGCAACCACGAGGAGAATTTGCCATTGGATAACCGTCAGTGGTTGTTCCTGCATCAACTGGGTTAATTTGATAAGACCTTTTAAAGTCATTGGCAGTTACCTTTCTCTAGTTAGTTATGAGGTTTGTTGTGGACTAGTAGCGTCGTTTACTTTCCATGCTATTAGGCTTAAGCCTAGTCTGTACAACTGTTACGGCGACTGCTATACCAGAGTAAATGTTAGACAGTTTTCTACTGTTATAGCAAGTTTCCGTTCACAGTCGTTAAACATTTCGGCAATGAGTAACAAAACTGTTACGTTAGGAAACAAACGCTCAGAGGGAGATCCTTTCAGTCATGGAGCATCCGGATCGTCATTCAGCCCGCCAATTATTACGACTGAAGGCGGATAGAACTCAATGACGTCTAATGAGCAGTGTCTCCTTAATATCGGTAAAGAGTTAGACAACGATTTTTGGAAAAAATTCTCTAAAAAAATACATTACGCATATATTGTCGTGAAGAAAGCCTATGACAGGTGTTTTTTTTCTGAAAGATAGTGTTTATATCGATGAAAATAATATTCGCATAATATATATTATGTTAAATTGGAAATATTGGTTACATCCTATCGACGGCAACACCAAAACTACCCTGAACCTGCCCTAAGGTCATGATAAAACGATGAAAATAGTCAGCTTTAATGTCAATGGTGTGAGGGCGCGCTTACATCAACTCTCCCAAGTAATTGAGGACCATAGTCCTGATCTGATAGGCCTTCAGGAGATCAAAGTATCTGATGAACACTTCCCGGTGAAAGCCATTGAGGATCTGGGCTACAGCGTCTTGTATCATGGCCAGAAAACCCATTACGGCGTTGCATTACTCAGTAAGACGCCTGCGGTGAGTGTTCAAAAAGGATTCCCTACGGACCTGCCTGACGCCCAGCGTCGTGTTATTATTGGCGACTATGAATTGAACGGGCAAATGTTGAGAGTCATTAATGGTTATTTCCCCCAGGGAGAAAATCGCAGTCACGAGACCAAGTTTGCCAATAAAGCTAAGTTTTACAATGATTTACAGGCTTATCTGCAAAGCTCCTGTTCCCCCTCCTCCAATATTTTAGTGATTGGTGACTTTAATATCTCTCATACAGACCTGGATATTGGCATTGGTCCCGCTAATGCCAGACGATGGCTAAGAACCGGCAAATGCAGCTTTTTGCCAGAGGAGCGGGAATGGTTTGACCGACTGCTTGGGTGGGGGCTAACGGATTGTTTCAGGGAGCTATATCCTGATGAAGACAATCTCTTCAGCTGGTTTGATTACCGAAGCCGTGGGTTTGAGAGTGAGCCAAAGCGTGGCTTGAGAATAGATTCTATTCTGGCAACGAACTCTTTAATGCAGATATGCCAATCCATTTTTATGGATTACAAAATCAGAGCCATGGAAAAACCCTCTGATCACGCCCCCGTCATCGCTGAATTTTCTGAGTTAATATAAATTCTTTTTTATAAGATATTGAGAATCTTTACTCTATTTATCATGTGATAATCATTCGTATTTGCATCTTTGCAAAGCCTGACTATTCTAAGCCCATTCAATAACAAATGATTGGGATATAAATATGACCGCTTTGCAAAAAAGCAGAATGCTTTTTATCATTCTCTTTGCTTCTCTTCCCGGGTATTGTCTGGCGGAGCTGGATGATGGTGTAAAAAAGCATGAAATATCATTAAATTACCTGGGCAAGGGAACATTTAAAGGTCATATTTGTGTGCAATGCTCTGACCCAAATAATGCTTGTGAATCTGTCCTGGAATTTGAACAGGATGGTGATTTTCCATACCTGCCCTTTTTAGCAGAAATGAAGTTTCATGGGCACTTTCAAAGAGATTTAAATGACTTATCAGAGCTGGGTTCAATCACCGCACAAAAAGACAGCAGGGAAACCAAAATTCCATTAGGTATTGATTATGATGAACTGTCGCTTGGTGATAAAGACAATTCGACCACCAGGGCTGTGATTGCGCATCTACACCCGTCCTTAATCCATCATGCCAAAAAAGAATTAGACAACATTACTGAGGCTGCAGACTACCTGACGGGTACAACCAGAAACTCCCAGACCCTGCACTTATTTAAGCCGGAACCACACAACCTTTCATTTAAAGATTCAGAGAAGCTGGCAAGCTCTGTCCATGGCGATTTTATGGTGCTGGATATTGGTGAAAGTTACTCGATGGTCCTTATATTCAACCAGGAAAACATTCCGGAATTTATCTACGTACTTGACCGCTGGAAACTGTACAGAGATCCAATATTCAAAACCATTATCGGCTATGGTGATCTGGTTGGCCTGGTGTTGCACGGCATGGACTTTATCAAGTACAGCGGCTCATTGCTGGGCATAACAAGCCATGGTCATCATCATTCACACTTTGCCTTTTTGAAAAATCTTGCCGGTTCTGCTGGCATTGGACCGACGGCGTATCATACTTTGACCAGTCTGATAAGTTCCGGCTTCCATATTGCCGAGATAATTGACCATAGCCATGGTGTCAGTGAATTTATCAGTGGTGGTCAGAAGCACTACCATGATCACCATCATGGTGCATGGGAAAACCTCTTTGGCCACATGCATTTAGCCCATACGGTTGTGGAAATGATTGCCGAGCCTTCTCTTGCCCATGGGCTTCAAACGGTTTTAACCTTTGCCAGCTTTGGCTATCACCATGTGCCACATCATTATTATGAACATCCAATGTCGGATGTTCTTCGTCCGGTAATATACTCACGGGGTCAATCTACTCCTGATGCTAAAACTCTGAACTAGTGCATTCCATTTACTCAGAACTCTGATCACTTCTGAAATGGTGGTCAGAGCCTCCCTTCCCTTTTATCACCCGGTTGAACTATAAGAAACTGGACGCATTTCTTATGGGATATTGCGAGAATTCCGGATCTTATGGATACTAATACGCGTCCGGCGTTGTACTTTTTATAAATGATTCTTATCAATGCTTCGGTAACTCGCCGGATAGACGATGTAATACTACTACACGTCAGGGCAATGACTGCCAGCTCAGAATAAAAATATGATACTGGGGTAAACAAGAGTGCAAAAGTTAGTCAATGTAAACGGCTCATGGTTAGCCGCCAGTGTTATAGCGGTTGGCATTGGTATCTTCCTGCTGACTGCGGATGTCGTTAATATAAACGACACTGAAAAAGTCAGCCCTCCTTCCCGGGATAGTCAGGAAAATAGGGTTATTCCCGTTGTCCAGGCCTCTCATTTTGAGCAATCACCGGTCCATCGCACACTTACACTCTATGGCACCACGGAAACTGACCGGACCGTCACAGTCAGTGCTGAACTGGCAGCCCGGGTTATTAATATCAGTGCTGAACGTGGTCAGCTGATGGCGGCGGGCGACGAAATTATCCGGCTACGTGAAGGCAGTCTGAAGGCTCAACTGAAGTCTGCTGAAGCTCGTGTCAGACAAGCTGAGCAGGATTACCAGTCAGCCCTTATGCTGCAAAAGAAAAAACACATTGCTGATAATCAGATTACTCAGCTAGAGGCTTCCCTGGCTGAGGCGCTGTCGCAAAAAGAGCAGCTCCAGACGCACTGGGACAATACCCTGATTAAGGCCCCCGTTTCCGGCATTCTTAACAAGCGCTATGTGGAAGTTGGTGACTTTATTGATAAAGGAAAACCGGTGGCTGAAATTCTCGACCTTGACCCGCTGGTGGTCCATGTCGATGTTCCCCAGAATCATATTAATTATTTTACCTCCGGCCAGAAAGCGGTTGTCCAGTTTCTCGGTGGAGCGACCAGCAAAGCGACTATTCGCTTTATTGATCGACAGGCTGATCCATCAACCCGGACATTTTCTGTCGAGCTAACCATCCCGAACCCTGATATGAAAATTCCCGCAGGCCTCAGCGTTGAAGCTGACCTGTTGATGGAAGCAGTTATGGCACTGGAAATAAGTCCTGCATGGCTTGCGTTGAGTGAAGAAGGCGAGCCGGGGATTAAATGGGTGACAATGGACAATCGGGTCGAGTTCACCCCCGTAGATGTCGTCAAATCGGAAAGTGACCGCCTCTGGGTGACAGGCATTCCCGAACAGGCCAGGGTCATTACCCGTGGTCAGGGCTTCGTTCGGTCCGGTGATCAGGTTGATGTTATCAATCCTGATGTTGCTCTGGTTGCCGGGGAGTAATGACCAATGCACAGTCTGATTGCTGCATCACTCATGCGGACCCGTACGGTCATGATGCTGCTGGCGTTAATCCTGATGACCGGGCTGGCCAGCTATCTTACGATTCCCAGGGAGTCGAACCCTGATATTACGATTCCGATCATTTATATCTCCGTATCACACGAAGGCATCTCGCCGGAAGATGCCGAACGGCTGCTGGTACTTCCCCTGGAGAATGAACTCAGGGCGATAGAAGGTGTTAAGGAACTCAAGGCCACAGCATCCCAGTCCCTTGCCTCCATTACCCTGGAGTTTATCGCCGGACTTGATACGGATGAGGTCCTTGCCGACGTCAGGGATAAGGTTAACCTTGCCAAAAGTAAGCTGCCACAGGATACCGATGAGCCCATCATCAACCAGATTTCCTTTGCCAGTATGCAACCGGTGATTACGGCGGTATTGTCTGGCAATTTGCCTGAACGCGCATTGGTTAGAATAGCCCGGGAACTTAAGGATGTGCTGGAATCCAGAAAGCAGATTCTGGAGGTGGATATCGCCGGCGACCGGGAGGAAGTGGTTGATGTTATTATTGATCCACTCAAGCTGGAAAGTTACGGGCTGGTGCCTGCGGATGTGATCAATCTGGTCTCCCGGAACAACCAGCTGGTTGCTGCCGGCAACCTGGACAATGGTAAGGGGCGGTTCTCGGTCAAGGTCCCCGCCGTCTACAAAACCGTGGCTGATATCCTCTCACAACCCGTCAAGGCAGACGGTGATCGGGTGATTACCTTTGGTGATATTGCCAGCGTTCTCAGTACCTTCAAGGACGGTGGCGGCTACGCCAGAATGAACGGCAACAATAGTATCGCCCTGGAAATCAAAAAGCGCCCCGGGGAAAACATTATTGAAACCGTGATGCTGGCCAAAACCATTATTGCCGAGGGCCAGAAACTGGCACCGGAAACCCTGAAGGTTGATTATGTGGGTGATCAGTCGGTGGATGTGTTGGCTATGGTCAACGACCTGCAGAACAGCGTTCTGGCGGCCATCACTCTGGTGGTAACGGTGATTGTCGGGGCGCTGGGCCTGCGCAGCGCGGTGTTGGCAGCCATTGCCATTCCCGGCTCTTTTCTGACCGGTATTCTGATCATCGCCATGATGGGCTTAACCATCAATATGGTGGTCCTGATCTCGCTGATGATCGCCGTTGGTATGCTGGTTGATGGTGCCATTGTGGTCACAGAATATGCTGACCGAAAAATGAGTGAGGGGGTTGCCCGCAGGCAGGCCTATCAGGAAGCCTCGTTACGCATGGCATGGCCAATCATCGCGTCCACAGCCACCACACTTGCGGCCTTTTTCCCGCTGATGTTCTGGCCGGGCATTATGGGTGAGATGATGAAGTACCTGCCATTAACCTTGATTGCCACCCTCTCCGCATCTCTGGTGATGGCGCTGATTTTTATCCCAACCATCGGTTCCCTGATTGGTAAGCCCAGAAAACTCAGTGAGCTGGAAAAAAGGTCCATCACCGAAGCGGAAACCGGAGATTTACACAATGTGCCCGGTTGGGCCGGGATCTATATTCGCATGTTGGCGAAAGCGATCCGGCACCCTTTAAAAATATTGTTCTCTGGCATGGCGATGGTGGTAGCCATTTACTTTGCCTTTATCAGTTTTGGTAAAGGCGTTGAGTTCTTTCCTGATGTTGACACCAATAACATTATGATCAAAGTGCGCGTGAACTCCAGCAACCTGTCCATAGATGAAAAGGATGAGATACTGCAACGTGTAGAAGCGATTCTGCTGCAACAGCCAGAATTAAAAACCCTGTATGCACGAACCGGTGATAACCAGGAAGTGGGGACTATCCGCCTGAATATGGTGGACTGGAAATATCGCCGCAAAGCAGCCCTGGTGGCAGAAGAGATTAATCAGAAACTTGCCCATTTCGCCGGTCTTGATATCACTGTTGAACGAAGAAAAGATGGCCCTCCCCAAGGTAAACCCCTGGAATTGGTGATCAGTGCCAAAGACCTTGATGTCCTCCACGAAACCGTGGGCAAAGTCAGAACGGTTCTGACCGGCATGGCTGGCTTTACCAATCTGGAAGACGACGGCCCTACTTCCGGCTATGAGTGGCGCATCGATGTAGACCGTGCCGGAGCTGCCCGTTATGGTGCCGATGTCAGCAGTGCCGGTGGTCTGGTACGGATGGTGACTTCTGGTTTAACGGTGGGCGGTTACCGTCCGGACGACAGCAGTGATGAAGTGGACATTCGTATTCGTTTTCCTGAGTCAGACCGCCACCTTGAGAGCATTGATCAGCTCCGGCTGATGACCCCGGCGGGTCTGGTCCCGATCAACAACTTCACGACTCGGGAAATCGCCCCCAAGGTTGACAGTATCAAGCATCTGGATGGTAAACGAACCGTCACAGTCAGTGCCAACCTGGCTGAGGGCATTCTGCTCAATGACCTGCTGCCCGAATTGCAGGCGCAGCTTGATGCATTGAAGGTGCCAGAGGAAGTCAGCTTTACCATCAAAGGACAGAATGAAGACCAGCAGGAAAGCAGTCAGTTCCTGATCAAGGCATTCGCGGTTGCTCTGTTTGTGATGGCCATGATTCTGGTGACTCAGTTCAACAGCTTCTACCAGGCATTCCTGATTATGTCAGCGGTGGTACTGTCTACCGGCGGTGTATTATTTGGCTTGCTTCTGGCTGGAAAACCCTTTGGCATTGTGATGTGCGGTATCGGGGTCATTTCCCTGGCAGGCATCGTGGTCAACAATAATATTGTGTTGATTGATACCTACAATGTGTTGCGCAAACAGGGCATGAAGGCTGAAGAAGCGATTCTCCGAACCGGTGCCCAGCGTCTGCGACCGGTGATGTTGACCACCGTCACTACTATCCTGGGTCTGATGCCAATGGTGCTCTCCACCAATATTGATCTGTTCAATCATCGACTTGAAATTGGAGGCCCCACTGCCCAGTGGTGGAATCAGTTATCAACGTCCATTGCCGGAGGATTGGCCTTTGCCACTCTGCTGACCCTGGTCCTGACGCCCTGCCTTCTGGTGATCGCCGGTCGCAGGCAAGATAGAAAGGAGTGAGAGGTATATACATTTGTTGACACCTTTCTGACTGCTATCTAGTATCTACATAGATAGATACTAAAAAGGTTTTACATGGAAACTGAAATCAAACGGTGGGGTAATAGCGCAGCTGTGCGATTACCCGCTAAAGTTCTCGCCAAAGCTGGCCTTGAGGTAAATAGCAGTATCCAGATTGAAGCACTTGATGGAGAAATCGTTATCAAACCTGCCAGCTCCCATAAAGAGTACACAATGGACGAACTGTTATCAGCCAGTCCTGCCAGTGCCTTCATTCTGAATGAAGAAGACCGGGAATGGCTCAATGATGCACCAAAGGGAGAGGAGCTTCTGTAATGGTGTATATTCCCGAGCGTGGCGATGTGATCTGGGTTGACTTTGATCCAACGCGAGGCTTGGAAATACAGAAGACTCGACCTGCACTGGTTTTATCTCCAAAAGCATTTAACCAGAGGACAAAGCTGGTTCTGGTAGCACCTGTCACCTCCACTGCTCGTGGTCATGCCTTTGAAGTTTCAATAGCGGGCAATCAGGTTTCCGGGGTTGTAGTGTGCCAGCAGGTTCGAACGGTAGATTACAAGGCAAGACACATAAAAAAGGTGGAAAGGGCTTCAAAATCGGTCATTGATGAGGCTCTCGCCAAGGTCAGGGCTATTGTGGCCTGACGAAAAACGACATCAGGCAATAGCATGTCCTATTGCCTGAATAACTCAATATTCCAAAATCGTAACCTTATCGCCTATCCGGATAATGCCTTCCCGGTCCGGAATAAGGTTCTGGCCAAAGATAACCCCCCTTTCCGTCCGACGATATTGAGCCAGCGTAAACAGCGGTTCACTCCCCTCTTTCTGCCCGGTTTCAGGATTGACTGTGGTCATCACACACCGTGAACAGGGTTTGGCTACCCGAAATGTGATCTCTCCTACCCTGATCACTGACCAGGTGTCTTCTTCATAGGGCTGTTGACCACTGATGACAATATTGGGCCGGAAGCGGGACATCGGCACTGCATCAGTCAGGCGTTGATTCAAATCAGCCAGAGATGCTTCATTGGTGAGCAGGAAAGGGAAACCATCGGCAAAACTGGTGTGATCCTCTGGCCGGGAGTATCTGGCATCGGTTGGTCTGATTGATTGTTCCGGTTGATAAAACAGCCTGCATTTTATAGCCAGGAAATCACTGAACCACTGGGCAGCAGCATCCCCGGCATCCAGTGCCTGACAATCGTCTTTCCAGACCGTTACTGTGGCAGAGTAAGCCCCCTCTTCCGGTATCGCTACATAGAGGTTCTCGCCCGCTGGCCGGGTAATCAGTAATCCCCCATCAACAATGGATGTGACCACGGTTGCCAGGGCTGGATATTGCCGCTGAGTGATAAACTTGCCATGTTCATCCGTCAACAGCCAGCGGCGATCATGCTCAAAACCTCTTCGGGTGACATGGGCGCTTTCCAGGGGTATTCCCCTGGTTGATTTGATTGGATAGATAGCCAGCCCGGTGACTTGCATCCGCCATTGCTCCTGTAAATTTTTTAGCCTGAAAATATTAGCGCCTAAGGATACGGCTATTGCCTGTTGATGAGAACCTTGTTTATAAGAAGAATGAGCAGCAAAATATCCGGCAAACATACGGTTTATAACAGGATTCTCAATGACACAGCAGCTGGTGGATATAGGCGTTAACCTCAGTGATAAGGCTTTTGACCAGGATCGTGATGAAGTTGTCAGTCGTGCGGTTGAGCACGGCGTTACTACCATGATCCTCACCGGTACTTCTTTGACAGAGTCACAGAAGGTACTGGGGCTGGCCAGAAAATATTCGGAACACTGCTTTTGTACTGCCGGTATCCATCCGCACGGAGCAAAAGATGCCAATACCCAAACCTTTAAAGAGTTGAAAGCCTTATTCAGTGAACCAGAGGTGGTGGCCGTTGGCGAAACCGGTTTGGATTTTAACCGTGACTTTTCCCCACGGCCTGTTCAGGAGAAAGTATTTGAGCGTCAGTTGGAGCTGGCTATTGAGTCTGGCCTGCCACTGTTTTGCCATGAGCGGGATGCTTCAGAACGCTTTGCAGATATCATTAAAAACTACCGGGATCAGGTCAGCAAGCTGGTTGTGCACTGTTTTACGGCCGATAAAACCGCCCTGTATCGGTACCTGGACCTGGACTGTCATATTGGCATTACCGGATGGATTTGTGATGAACGACGGGGAACCCATCTTCACACGCTGATGAAGGATATTCCTGCAAGCCGATTGATGGTGGAAACCGATTCACCGTGGCTACTGCCAAGATCATTGGCAAAAAAACCGAAAAACCGGAGAAATGAACCGGCCTTTCTCTTTGAGGTTGTGCAAATGATCGCTACACACACCGGGCTATCCCCGGAACAGGTTGCCCGGCAAACCAGGGCAACATCACTGGAATTCTTTAATCTCACGGCTCCTCATCATGACCGTCAGGGTCAAGATGGACGATAACATCCGCTTCGGGCAGGTAGTCAAGCACTGCCCGCTTGGCCTGTACCCCCAGTTCATGGGCATAGATCAGCGGCGTATGCGGCTCAAGATCCAGATGCATCTGAATAAACGGGGTTGAGCCTGACATCCGGGTTTTGACGTCATGAATACCCAGAACACCGTCAACCGAGAGGGCCCGTTTCTCAATTTCCTGAAGTTCTTCTTCAGGCAGAGCCTTGTCCATCAACTGCTCGATGGATTCCCAGGCAAGACTCCTGACACTAAACAACATATAACCACCAATCAGCAGGGCAAGCACATTATCTATCTGGTAATAGCCATAGCTGGTACCAATCAGTGCAGCCAGCACCGCAATATTGGTCAAAAGATCTACCTGGTAATGCAGTGAGTCCGATTTTATAGCCGCTGAGTTGGTTTTTCGGATGACATACCGCTGTATGGATAACAGAATCAGTGTGGCAATGATGGAAAAGATCATCACCATAATACCGGCACTTTCATTATCCAGCACCACATCCTCACCAGTTATCCGGTCTAGCGTGTTAAGCACCAGAACAATGGCCGAACCACCAATGAAGGCTGACTGAGCCAATACGGCAAGCTGCTCAGCCTTCCCATGGCCAAATTGATGATCTTCATCCGCTGGCGCAATGGCAATTCTGACGGCAAATAATGTGATCAGGGAGGCCAGAATATCCATCGTGGAGTCCAGCAAGGTAGCTAGCAGGCTCATGGAACCGGTCATAAACCAGGCAATGAGTTTGGCAATGATCAGCAGGCTTGCCGTTGCAACTGAGGCATAGGTTGCCAATTTGAGGAGGCGGTTTTTGTCGTCAGACACGTTCTTTCCAGTGTTACTGTTATTAAGCCCGGACGATGCCATCCTTGCACGCGATTCTCGTCTTTGAGCCAGAGCGTAGTTAATCATGCGATCCCTGCCAATTAACAACCGTCGATGTTGTTATCCTATCCTGAAACGGGGGGAATCAGCCACTGATTCAACGCCTCAAGGGTAAATGGCCAGCCAAGTTCCCTGCCCTCTGCTGACGCGATGACCGGAATCCGGACACCATAAAGATCAACCAGACGATCATCCTCACTGATCTCTACAGCTGCCCATCGGCAAACCTGCTGCTTTTGCAGAAAATTGAGCATTTGTTCAGCTTGTTCACACAGGTGACATCCGGAAGTGGTATATAAAGTCAGTTGAATCATAAACTATTCCCTAAAAAGGGTGTCTATCATAGCGATAATATAACCGTAGAGTTAGTAAAGATTACGTAGATATAACTACAATACGATGTTTTTGCTTATACTCTCTCTGGGCATTAATAAATTCAGCTGGCGATCCCATGGACTTTACATTTTTCAATCAACTCATGCTTATTCTGGCTCTGTCAGCCGTCACTATTGCCTTTTTCAAGCGATTCCAACTGCCGGAAAGCCTGGGTTATTTATTTGTAGGCATCATTCTTGGACCAACAACGTCCGGACTGATACAGCAGGACTTTGATATTGCCCTGCTGGCCGAGATCGGGGTGGTTTTCCTGCTCTTTACCTTAGGCCTGGAATTCTCCATGAAAACCATTATGGCCATGAAAAAAGAGGTATTTGGCCTGGGTGGGTTGCAGGTACTCCTGACAGGAGTCGGCATTTTTGGCATTCTGATCGCTTTTGATTTTGCCCTACTTACATCCTTTGTCTGTGCATCGGCACTGGCGCTCTCCTCCACCGCGATTGTCTCCAAGGAACTCACCCAGAGTAACGAAATACGTTCCCGCCAGGGGCAGCTGGCCATCGGTGTCCTGCTATTTCAGGATATTGCCGCCGTTGTCTTTCTGATTATGATTCCCGCCCTGATCGGTGGAGGCAGTGACTCCATTGCCTCCTCCCTCGGGTTTGCCTTTGCCGAAGGGGTTGTGTTTGTGGTGATCATGCTGGCCATTGGCAAATGGGTTCTCCCTCTTATTTTTCACGAGGTTGCCAAGGCCAGGAGTGAAGAACTGTTTGTTCTTATGGCATTGGTTATTGCCCTGATGGCCGCCTGGCTCTCTCATGCAATGGATTTATCCATGGCGCTGGGCGGTTTTGTGGCAGGCATGATGATGGGTGAGAGCCACTACAAACACCAGGTTGAAGCCGATATCAAACCCTTTCGGGATGTGCTCCTCGGGCTGTTTTTCGTATCTGTTGGCTTAATGCTGGATATGGATGTGCTGGTCACTTTCTGGAAAGAGATTCTACTGGGTACAGTAGCATTGATTGTCTTTAAGTTTCTGGTGATCTACACCCTGACCAGAACCTTTGCGGAGAGCAAAAATATCTCCCTCAGAACCAGCCTGTCCCTGGCCCAGGGTGGCGAGTTCTGTTTCGCCCTGGTTGCCCTGGCATCGCAATATGGTGAGAGTGGCGGCAACCTGACTTCCGTTGTACTTGCGATTACCATCTTATCGATGATCATTGCGCCGCTTCTGATCAGAAACAGCAATGCCATCGTTAAACTGGTCAAGTTCGATAAATCCGAACAGAGTATTCATCGGATAAAAGAAGAGGAAGTTCGCAAGCAAACTGCCCATATACACCACCATACCCTGATCTGTGGTTATGGCCGTGTCGGGCAGACCATTGCCCGCTTTTTGACCCAGGAAAACAAAGCCTATGTTGCCATTGATGATGACCCTATTCATGTACATGAAGCGGGTCTTGCCGGTGATCCGGTCTTCTTTGGTGACTGCAGGAAGTTAGAACTGCTGATGGCCGTTGGACTGGAGCGGGCAAGTCAGGTGGTTATCTGTATCGACCGCCCGGAAAATGCGCTTAAAATCCTACAGGCAGTTCGACAACAATCGCCCGAGGTTCCCGTTCTTGTTCGCACGCGGGATGACAGTCAGTCAGACGCATTGAAAAAGGCCGGGGCAACGGTGGTTATTCCAGAGGTGCTCGAGTCAAGCCTGGTTATTGTCAAGCATGCCCTGTTGATGCTGGGTATGAACCCTATCCGTGTTCGTCAAAGAGTCCATGAAGCCAGAACCAAAGGGTATGAAATCCTCAACGGCTTTTATCCGGGCATCAGTGATTATTTGCTGGAGAATGATAAGAAAACCTATCGCCATGCCGTTACCCTGGGCAAAAAATGTGCAGCAGATCAGAAAACCATCGAGTCTCTTGACTTTAAAGGCACCGACGTTTCAATTGTCGAGGTCCGTCGAGATAATATGGTGCTGCAACCACAAGTCGGAATGATTTTAAATGCCGGTGATATTGTGGTTTTGACCGGAAGCAATAGCGATATTTCTCACATTGAGAAACTTTTTCACTAATTTATTGCCTAATAATAAGCAAACACCAATTATAATCGTCAGATTATTTCAGGCTAACGGTAGCTAGCCTGAAATAGTTAACCTTAGATTGAAATGGCAAGGGAATGCCTCCCATTCAGGATGGTAGGTATGCCAAGAATAATTGTGTCTAATGACCGCTTCAAGAGTTTCCAAACCCTTCGATTTGCCGGGTTATTATCCTTGATTTTCTTATTGTGTAACGCCTCACTGGCTTGCGCATCCCATCAAAATGAAATTTACCTTTTATCGCCAGACAGTAATTCTGATTTAGAAATAGTAGCTTCAGAACAGCAGGAAATCACAATTGCAATTGATACCAAAGGTCTTGAGAAAGATCTTCAGGGGAACATTCCTGTACAAATTATTTTGGAAAATGAAAGTCTGCTATTTGAAAATGGTGAACAGCAGATATTATGGCACGACCAAATTAATGCACTGAAAAAAGAAAGTAACAAAAGAGTTAATAATGATGAGCTGGTTTATATAACACTCACACCAGACTCAAGCCATTTTGGCAAGATTATAAAAATCAGAATAAGAAAAGAGAAAGATCTTTCCAGGCTATCAGCACTGGCTGCATTCTTTCCTCAAATGATTCCTGTTATCTTCATGGATGAAGTTACATTCGGTCCAAAGCCCGTTATTTTCTACGAAGCACTGATGAGATGGAATTATAAACTATTGGGAGGTGATATTGTTAAATCGATTCGAAACCTTGTTCTGAGCCAAACGTTTGGTAACCACAAATCCCTGGCAACGCAATGTTCAGCAGATTTTATTGAAGGGTTCCTGCTTTTTGAAGCTGCCAATTATGGAGAAACTTCGGCATCTTCCAGAACCAAAAGCCAAACCATCCGGGCATATGTTATGAGCGCCCCCTTCAAGAGGCTGATGGACTGTATCTCAAACACAGTGGCATCAACACTGTTTGATATTCAGAAAAATCACATTGGTGACGAGTGGCAATATTTGCAAGGACTGAACAAAGAGTCGATCAATGGCCTGGCAAAAATCATGGTCGGATATGGCTTTAATACCTTTGCCTTTGAGGCGGGAGACTTCTTCAAGTTACTGAAGCAAACCATTGGTTTTTCTAATGCAATTGAGGATCTTTCGTTACAGAATGAACTGGACCGGTCAATCGTTAAAGCCACCCAATATACTCTTCATGCAGGGTATGAAGATCTCTTTAAGGGCCAACTCAAAGCTCATAATTTTAATGAGCACTACGCTCTGCCAATGGCCACGGGTGCCGGGGTTATTGAAATCCTGTTGAGGCTTTATGCCCAACAGGGGATGGCTGGCCGCGACCAGACTCATCAGCTTCATTCATTGACCAAGCGGGCCGAAGCAATAGGAGTATCGATTAATAAGGCCCTGGCCCTACCGGAATTATCTGAACTTCAACTACTGACACTGGGTGTCGCAATACCTGCAGTTATTTATGGTGCATTTAAATTAACCACCGGATCTGATGTCTCATCTCCGGTGTTTAAACTATTTGACGCCACTTATGAAGGAATGGTGCTTGGTGCTGCCACGCATTTATTGTCACCTGTTCTTCAGAGGTATGGTATTTGGGCAGCAAACACTGTACAAAAGCCAATTCTTCAATATATGGAGGCAGAGCCTGGAAGCTGGTCAGAATATTTTCTGGCAGATACGATTCGTTACCGTATAGATGTGGTCACTGAAAATCGGCAGTTGAAAAACTGATTTTGATAATAGATATAAATTCTTATTAACCCATTTATGGAAATACAAAGGGAATAAAAAAAATTTTTGTATCTCAATTAATTATGATAAAAAAATCTTAAATTCGTTTAAAATATTTGAAAATTCGTCTCCATAACAGAGATAACAACTTTAAACAATATTATTCCAGATTTTTCTGTGGCAAAGGAAAGCCTGTCTACTTAGGTGGTAAATAATGGCTTTTCTATTATCCTTAAAATCCAGAAAAAAACCTGAAACATTTAAATCAGATACGACTGATTATTATCCCCCACCCCTGCTGTCACTCATACCTGAGTTATTTAACTGCAAAAGCTTTTTGATATTTTTTGTCTTCTCAGTTTTCCCGGTTAATTCTTTTGCAGTTAATATTTCGAAGCTATCTCCCGGCAATAACAATTCTGTGGAAATTACAGTAAAAGACAGCACACCACTTCAACTGGAAATTGATACCGAGATATTAAAAGAACAAATTTACGGTAAAATACCCATACGACTTCAATCAGAACATAAGCATGCTTTTTTCAGTTCAGGAGACGCAGAGTCAAACAGAATGTACTGGCACGACCAGGAAACTTCTGTTGTTGAAAATGGGAAAATCCAACGAACAAATAATGATCGTTTCATTAACCTGACACTGAATACCACGGATGAAATGGTGGGTAAAAAAGTAAAAATCATACTTGAGAAGGAAGAAAACCTTTCCAGGGTAGCCGCTGTGGGTGCATTTGTTCCTCAGGTGGTCCCCATTATTGCCATGAACATGGTAACCTGGCAGCCACACTCATTCTGGCAAAACCTTTTACGATGGAATTATTTACTTCTGGGTCTTGATGTTATTCATTCAATCAGGAACCTTGTCCAGAATCAGGTGTTTACGGATACTGACTCTCTCTTTGCCCAGTGCGCTGCGGATTTTGTTGAAGGCTTTACGGCATATTCATTACTGACAAATCATGGCGAAAAGGTCACCGGCGATCCACAAAGACCAGCAGCGGCGGTAGTCAACACCGGGAAAATTGAAAAAAACGTAATTGAGACGAGCAAGATAGAAACGTTCAGACTTTTCATGAGGACAACACCCACCAATCGAATGCTTAGCTGCATGTCTTCCGTTGTTGGCAGTTCACTGAAGACGCTGCATAACGAAGGTCGTTTGCATCAGGTCTTTGGGAAATGGCCCATGCTCCATAGCCTGAATGATGAAACCATTGACGGTATCGCCATGCTGATGGTCGGGTATGGCCTCAATATGATTAACAACGTTCCCGGAGATGCACTGTCTTTAATTCGAAGAGACTTGGGCTTTGACCATTTGCCTGACCTTGCCGGTGATTTTAACAACTCGATAAAGACCAGTATTCAATACACCATTCACAATGGCTATATGAAGTACTTTAAAGGCAGGGGGTGGGATGCGACGTCAGCTTACGCCCTTGCATCAGGAGCCGGGTTGCTGGAAATCGGGTATCGTTTTTACCAGTTAAATGAAATGATACCTGCAGGTCAGGATGAACGCCTGAGCCTTTCAGGTTCAGAGGATTTAAACCTGATCGCCAATCTGCAGCACCAGATAACCTCTATTGGTGAGCGGGCGGAGGCGATAACTTCATCAGGATATCAACTGATCCCTCTGCCCGAAAACATCAGAGGCTATGTAGTACCTGTAGCAGCAGCAACCATTATCCCGATAGCAACCTATTACGCCATGAATGGGGTATTGAATTACTACACTACCGGTGGTTTGAACATTGCCTTGCAAAGAGCAGTGACATCCGCAACCAATGGCCTGGTTCTCGGTGCAATGGCTTATGTGTTACTTCCCTATGTCAAAGACCTGGGTGCCAGAGGTACCCAAATGTTGGCTGATCAACTGGTATCATGGACAGACGCTGATAAAGATAGCTGGATCGGTTACTTTGCAGCCAGAGATACCCAATACAGGATCAGGGTTATCGTCCTCAATTAGTCTTACCTGTTTGCCAACTGAAATAACAAGATCATAATATGGTCATGTTAACAGTTGATAAAGAGAGTTGGCTGATGTCAGAAAGAAAAGGGACAGGCATTAAATCAGTGGTGTTGAGTGCGCTGTCTGCTGCATTCGGTGTCCAGAAAAGGGCTAATCTGGAAAGGGATTTCCAACAGGGAAAGCCAGCGCACTACATCATCGCTGGTATCGCCGGAACCGCACTATTTGTTTTGATACTTATATCTGTGGTGTATGTCGTCACTCAAAACACCTAAGCTTTTACTGAGAACTGACCCAGTATACCGCCGTCGCAACAACCAGCATTATCAATGCAACAGCCGCAATGGCATCAATTGTACTGTCTTTCATTATTTATCTCCTTAATACTGTCAAAAGGGCACATATCGACCCAACTCATTTAAACTAGCGAAACCCTGACCAACCATCAACTTATTGCACCCCTTTGATTTATTACTTTTTAGCCTACTTTTATTAATAAATAATAGTTTTACTTATAAGTAAAAATCAGTATTCTTCCTCTGTCCCAGGTTTATGACCTGCTCCCTGGATGTGGCTAATCAGACGAACAATTCATGTATAAATACGATGATTACGACCAGCAGATAGTCGATGAGAGAGTCCTGCAGTTCAGGGACCAGACTCGTCGTTTTCTCGCTGGTGAGTTGCCAGAAGATGAATTCCTGCCTCTTCGTCTTCAGAATGGGCTTTATGTACAGCGCTTTGCCCCCATGCTACGCATTGCTATTCCCTACGGTATGGTGAGCAGTATACAGATGCGTAAACTGGCCTACATTGCCAGACGTTACGATAAAGGGTATGTCCACTTTACCACCCGACAGAACCTTCAGTTGAACTGGCCAAGGCTGGAAGAAGTCCCGGAAATTCTGGAAGAACTGGCCTCTGTCGAAATGCATGCTATTCAGACCAGCGGCAACTGTATCCGTAATACCACAACAGATCAGTTTGCTGGTGTAGCACACGATGAGATTATAGATCCCCGCCCCTGGTGTGAAATTATCCGGCAATGGTCCACTTTCCATCCGGAATTCGCTTATCTTCCCAGAAAATTCAAGATAGCGGTTTGTGGCAGTGAACAGGATCGGGCAGCAACACAGGTACATGATATCGGCATTCATGCTTTCTTAAATGAAAATAATGACGTTCGATTTAAAATCCTGGCTGGTGGTGGTCTTGGGAGAACCCCCATGGTGGGCTCCGTTATTAAACCATCCCTTGAACCAGAGCACCTCCTGAGTTATCTGGATGCAGTACTGAGAGTTTATAACCGTTATGGACGGCGGGATAACAAGTACAAGGCCCGAATTAAAATTCTGGTGAAGGCACTAACGCCAGAGGTTTTTGCCAAGAAGGTTGAAAATGAGTGGTCTCAACTGAAAGAAACCGATGCCCGGCTTCCCCAACAGGAGATTGATCGGGTTCAATCTTTTTTTACTGAGCCTGACTACGAGAAGCTGGCCAATATCGACTTGACTCACCTGGCTTTATCCGCCGAACCGGATTTTCAACTGTGGCTCAGACGAAATGTCCATCCCCATAAAAAGCCGGGGTACAGTGCTGTCACCCTGACTCTGAAGGCAACGGCTGATGCTCCGGGAGATGCCAGTGCCGAGCAACTGGAAGCTATCTCAGACCTTGCTGACCAGTTCAGCTTTGGCGAGCTCAGAGTGAGCCACGAGCAGAATCTGATTTTTGCCGATGTTCCCCAAAGCAGGCTCCATGAACTCTGGCTAACACTGAAACCACTGAACCTGGCAACACCTAACCAGGGACTGCTTACCGATATGATCTGCTGCCCGGGAGGCGACTTCTGTGCACTGGCTAATGCCCGCTCCATTCCCTTGGCAGAAAGCATTCAGCGACGGTTTGATGATATGGATTTTCTACATGATATTGGCGAGCTGGATCTGAACATTTCCGGTTGTATGAACGCCTGTGGTCATCACCATGTCGGTCATATTGGTATTCTGGGTGTTGATCGTAAAGGTGAAGAGTATTACCAGGTTCAGGTCGGTGGTGCATCCGGGCATAACGCGTCTCTGGGCAAGATCCTTGGACCCTCTTTCAAAATGGATGAAGTGCCGGACATCATCGATAAAATCCTGAAGACCTACGTCGAGCTCCGCACTCCGGAAGAGCGTTTTATCGATACCTGTCGACGGGTTGGTGTGCAGCCATTCAAGGAGAAGGTTTATGCCAAAGCTGCTTAAGGATCAGCAAATCAGTATTGATGACTTTCAGATTCTGCAACAGGATCCGGAAGAGTCCGTAGTACCTGATGGCAATGTGCTCTTTCATGTGTCGTCAATTGATCAGGCTGTTAAGGCCAATGGCCTGCATAAAGGTCAGGTTGGCATCTGGTTTGACAGTGACGACGAACCTGAAACGGTGGCTAATACCCTGAACCAGTTTGAAGTCATCGCCGTTAACTTTCCTCGTTTTATGGATGGTCGTGGCTACTCTCTGGCCCGTTTGCTTCGGGAACGCTTTGATTACCGAGGGGATATTAGAGCCATAGGCGACATTCTTGTGGACCAGCTCTATTACCTCAAGCGCTGTGGATTCAGTAGTTTCAGATTAAGGGAAGATCAGAATCCGGATTATGCCCTGGCGGCTCTGAGAACATTTAGTAAGAACTATCAAACCGCTGCCGATAAATTACCACCTGTGTATCGGTTGAGGCATCAGCTTTAACCACAGTTTGGAATCTCTTCCTTATTTGGAAGAGATTTTTCCCTTCTTCTGCACGAAAACCAAACTGTTGGTTATACTGTCCTTTCCATAAATAATCCAAGAATGAGCCTGAATGATGGAAAGCGGTTCCCTGCTCTTCTCTTTTTTTCTTATTTTCACCGGGGCAGCGATTCTCGCTACTGGAGCCTTGTTCACCCGTCAGCCTCTGCTGGTAGCCTATATAGCCCTCGGAGCCATACTGGGTCCGTTTGGACTGGAAGTGGTTAATGACACTAATCTCCTCAATGATATTGCCCATGTTGGCATCATCTTTTTGCTGTTCCTTCTCGGGCTGGATATGCAGCCAAGCCACCTTGCCCATCTGCTCAGGAAAACGGCTACCGTTGGTTTACTGAGTTCATTTCTCTTTGCCTTGACGGGCTATGGACTCGGGCTGACATTTGGTCTGCCCCAGAATGAGGCTATCATCATTGGTGCAACCATGATGTTTTCCAGCACGATCATTGGCATAAAACTTTTGCCAACCACCGTGCTGCATCACAGACATACTGGTGAAATCATGGTCAGCCTGCTGCTTCTGCAGGATTTGATGGCCATTATTGCACTTCTTCTGCTTTACAATCTGAGTCCATCACACAGCACCAACTACAACGAACTGATCATGGCATTTATCGCCCTGCCAGCCTTGATCTTCACCGCTATTATGCTGGTCAAATACCTGCTGCTGCCACTGATGGTCCGCTTTGACCGTTTTCATGAATATCTGTTTTTGATGGCCCTGGGCTGGTGTCTTGGCTTTGCGGAGTTAGCTCATAGCCTGAACCTCTCCTATGAAATTGGTGCCTTTATTGCCGGTATCAGTATTGCCACCAGTCCAATCGCCCAATATATAGCCATCAATCTTAAACCGTTACGAGATTTTTTCCTGGTGTTGTTCTTCTTTTCTATCGGGGCCAGTTTCAACCTTGACCTTCTTGGCCAGGTACTTTTCCCGGCAGCGGTTATGACCGGGGCTGTTATCCTGATCAAGCCGGTGGTTTTTGGTTTTCTGCTGCGCAAGGTCAGCGAAAATCGGTCCACAGCCTGGGAAGTCGGCTTTCGATTAGGTCAGACCAGTGAGTTTTCAATACTGATAGCGGCTTTTGCCAGCGGACAGAATCTGATTGGCGAGATTTCAGCGCATATTATCCAGGCAACAGCGATACTCTCACTGCTGGTATCTTCCTACATCGTCGTGTTCCGCTTTGAATCCCCTATTGCCCTGTCAGAACGCTTGAGAAGGGATTAACCCGGATATTTCATAAACATGCTCCCGTTCTCGCTTGTCCTTTGCCGCTCTAAGGGAGTTTTGTTCAGTCGACCGTACTCCCCGGTACGGCGCTCCCTCACAAAATCCCTTAGAGCGACAAAGCCCTGCGCGAGATTCGGGGCAGTTTATGAAATATCCGGGTTAAGACGGATATGGAGCAGAATAATTAATTCTGCCCCAACTGCCGCCCCATAAAGTGGGGGCCATCATGCACCAGGAGAATTTTTCTGCGGGGAACCAGGTTACTGTCATAAGTTTCAGGCAAATCCATGGATTGACCATTTTCATCGACAGCAATAGTCACCTTGTTATCAATACCTATGACGATGACCGGCATTCCGGCAACCTGTGCCAGGAAAAAAGTATCTATATGGTCGGAAAAACATCCCGGGACTGATATTTCGTCAAGTCCATTAGCTATGGTGGTACCGCCAGCTACATAACCAACATCACCTTGTAATCGTGCATAGGCTCGTGCCTCGATGGGGGAAAAATTGATGTTGCCATCTGGATAGCACTGTTGCCATTCTCTTGCAAAACGAGCAACCTGTTGACGAAGATCTGTTGCATCTCTGGCTATTTCCGGGCATTGGTGAGCCGCTGAATCGTACAGGCAATTACCGTCTCGACTACTTCGATAAATAGTTTCCCCATGCTGCCTCAACAAAGAATCCACACCCGTTTCCTGCATCTGTATAAATTCATCTGAATCCACTATTTTGTAAGCTGGTGGCGGCTCAAAAGGGTCTGCTACAACGGATGCCGGAAATGGTGTGTAGGCCGGGGGAGGCTCGGCAGGAAGGGGATTAGATGTAACTGAAGACAAATGCGCGGCCGCAGTCCCTGCTGAAGCAGGAGGCTCAGCAAAGGGAGAGTATGGAGGTGGTGCCGACGGCACATAAGAAGCGGCATATGGCAACCCTGGCGGGTCTTCACAGGGAGCAGTGGATGGCAGCGGTGGCGATGGTGGAACATATGAAGCAGTGGATGACAGCGGTGGCGATGATGGAACATATGAAGCAGTGGATGGAGATGGCTGAATGGAAACTTCAGCACTACCTGTATCCGCTGAGATGGGCTCTGGCGAGTGTATATCAGGTGGTGTCGTTGAACTGTTCCCACCACCATGGTGGTAAAAATACCCAATGATACAGACGCCAAGCACTGCAGTTACGGCACCAGCAGCAATAATCGCAGCCAAGGGGCTGGCAAAAAAAGAAACAGCCAGGCCCACAAGCCCTCCTAAAGCTAACAGGGCCACCCCAGCAACCGCCCGAACGGTTCTGGATTGCGTCCAATGCTCAGTCTTACCGACATTATTGTTATTATGGGACTGATTACGATGGTAACCAGTCGCTACTGATACTTCAACAGGGTTCATTATTATTGTCCATCTGAATAACTGATAGAACATTTGACTGCTATTTAGATCTATAGTTCAAAAGTTAATCAGCACAGATAAAAACAAAAATTACGAATACCTGAAGAACCAGGCACTGCTAAGAAAAGAAGCGACTGGTGTTAAACCGTCCCCACCACTTCATTAAGGTGTTATCCAGGGCTGACTCAGCCGCCATCCCCAGTTTGTCGGCAACGCCTTTTTTCATCACATACTCAACCTGTACCAGATCGACCTCATCGACCCTCCGGTAGATATACTCATCACTGGTGCTGATCTCATCAATAAGGTTGAGCGTCAGTGCTTTTTGGCCATACCAGATTTCACCGGTTGAAACCTGATCAATATCAACAACTTTCCGCTCAGTCTTGACAAAATCCTTGAATAACAGGTGTGTATCCTCCATATCCTGGATAAATTTCTGCCGTCCTTTTTCGGTATTTTGCCCAAGAACTGTCAAAGTGCGCTTGAACTCACCGGCAGTGTGTAACTCAATATCCACATCATGCTTTTTCAAAAGACGGTGAACATTGGGCAACTGCGCCATTACGCCAATAGAGCCCAGTACTGCAAAAGGTGCCGCAACAATATGATTGGCAACACAGGCCATCATATAGCCACCACTGGCAGCCACTTTATCGACGGTGACCGTCAACTTAATCCCTTTATCGCGGATTCGCTTCAGCTGGGATGCAGCCAAACCGTAGGAATGGACCAGGCCACCACCACTTTCCAGCCGGATCACCACTTCGTCCCGCTCTTTATCTGCCAGAGAAAGAACCGCCGTAATCTCTTCCCTCAGCGATTTGACCGCTGAGGCTTTAATATCGCCATGAAAATCCAGTATGAAGACTCTTGGTTTTCCCTCTTCCTCACACTCTTTATTCTTTTTGGCTTTTTTTTCCAGCTTTGCCTTTTCCTTCTGCTCTTTGGCTTCTTTTTTCAGCTCAGCCTTATCCAGCAAGGCATGTTTCAAATCTGCCTGAAGGTGCTCGTAGTGTTCATTAAGGCGAGTAATCTCAAGGTGTCCCTTATGCATTTTCCTGGCTTTCTGGCCAATTGCTGTCACCAGAGCCACTAAAACCACCACACCGCCAATCAGGGTGACTGTTTTGGCCAGAAACAAAATAAAGTCTGCCAGATACTCCAAAGGAGCCTCCTTAAAAGGTTTGCGAGTTGCAATATCAAAATGGCCTCTATGATAACTGATTTATCTTTGCCGTGGACTATAAAAATAATGAGAGTAGAAAGTTGTTACCTGCAAGGATTCATACAAGCGTTTGAATTTCATTGACACATTCGGCTAATACTCATAAGATTCGGCTTGTCTAACCAGAAATGCTGAATGTTAAGAAGAAGGATAAAGAGACTATGAGCACTCCTGCAGAAATCGTTGAGTCCATGAAGAGCCGCTTCAATACAGATGCAGCCGCAGGCGTCGAAGAGGTTTTCCAGTTTAATATTGAAGATGCTGATGACTACCACCTGATCATTAATGATGGAAGCCTGGATATCGTTTCTGGCACCCATGACGACCCAAGCGTAACACTGATTATGGACAGCGAAACCCTGGCCGGTGTGATGTCCGGAGAAATTGATGGCATGCAGGCGTTTATGATGGGTAAGTTGCGTGCTGAAGGCAATATGATGTTAGCCACCAAGCTTGGTGCCTATTTCCCTAACTAACAGACGACAGTTTGTTAACTGTTTGTGAAAAAGTTGTCCCCTGATAGATCATTCTAATAAGTCAGCCCTGGATAGTTTCAGGGCTGGCTTTTTTTATCCTGAAAGCTCTCTCATATCGGGATATTCATTGCCATTTATCTGCAAATAGCCACCGCTTATCTCGAATGACGTGAGAACTGAGACCAGAAAAGATATACAAACCCTGACTTTTAATAACAATAGAAACAGCATCGCTAATAAAGATGGATGAAGAGATAAGAGAGCCCACAGCGGAAAATTCCGATGGCTTTACTTTGGTTGAATTGATCATCACCCTTGCCGTGCTGGGTATTTTGTCGGCTATTGCCTACCCTTCCCTGACCGAGAGTATTGCCAATAACCGGGTCCGCAGCCACGCCGAAGAGATACAGAGCATCCTGGCATTTGCCCGCTCAGAAGCGATCACCCGTGGTACTGATGTTATTATCTCACCGGATAATGGCTGGGCAGGCAACAATGGCACGGTAACCGCCAATGGTGTCACCATACTGCAACTCCCCCCACTTTCCGGTACCGCGATCAATTCGGTTGCCGCACAGTTCAGTTTTGATGCACGGGGGCTTTTCACCGGTGCCGATGTTTCTATCAATGATGCCGGGGCTTCTCATACTGCAACATTGAGTATTGATGGTGGTGGCGCTACATCACTATTGATAACCGGAAAGGTTCAGGAACAGCTTGAGGCAGATACTGGTAATGGGCAGGAAATAAGTGATGAACAGAAATAACGGCTTTACCATGATTGAAGTGCTGGTGGCCATGATCATCATATCAGTGGGATTGTTAGGCATTGCCGGTCTGGTGGTTGAGTCCCGAAAGAACATTGTTGAAGTACAACAACGGTCCATTGCCTTACAACTGGCTGAGGATCTGTTAGCCCGTATTAATGCCAATAATTCCGGGCTGGCCAGCTACAACGGCGATATTGCTGCCGCGCCAGCTCAGCCGGTAATCCGTTGCGACGGGATGAATTCCAACTGTTCACCCGCGCAAACAGCTGCCTTTGATCTTTGGCAATGGGGGGCAGCTCTCTTTGGTAATGAGGTGCAAACTGCTGCAAACACAGGCGCGGGTGGACTCATTTCACCGAGGGCATGCATCAACATCAATAATACCGACGTGACCCTGACGATTGTCTGGCGAGGCAAATTTACCCGCCCCGATACCAGGGCAGCGGTTGCCTGTGGAGACGCAGATGCAGGCTATCGATCCACAGTAGATAATGATCTTCGCAGGGTCATGGTAATACAAACGACCATCGGTTAGATGCAGTACATGGATGTGAGGAAAGTCATGATAAAAAACTCGCGGGCCATCGGCAGTTATAAAAGACAACGAGGGTTTACCCTGGTTGAACTGATGGTCGCCGTGACCCTTTCGCTATTTCTGCTGGCTGGTGTGGCCGTTCTCTATCTCAACACCTTTACCGCCCAGCGTGACAGCAGTGCCATGATTACTCTCAATGATAATGCCCGCACAGCTCTGGCCATCATCTCCCGCGACCTTCGCTCGGCAGGGTATATCAATGGCTTGCCGCCAGAGAGCATTAATCAAAATGGTCTGGCGGTTACCGATGATTGCACTGGCATTGCTGCGGCCCTGACCCCTTCCCCTGCATTTATGGCCGGACGGGCCAGTAACGATATTTTCGGCTGCGCTGCCGGACAGCTCGGAGACTATACCGCCGATGATGGCCTGCCTTCTGACTGGCTGCTGTTCCGGGGGGCAATTGGCGAAGTGGTGACCAATCCAGCGGCAGACACTAACTACCTGGTCGCCAATACTCAGGAAGGCCACCTTTTCCGTTCTGCCAATGCCCCGTTAATTTCCGCTGACCAGGAGATTCGGGAATATCAGTTCAGCCTGTTTTATCTTCGGGATAATCAGCTGAGGCTAACCCGTCTTGTCAATGACGCCCTGGTTGAAACCACACTGGCCAACAATATCGAAGCCATGCGCGTATTCCTGGGCATTGATGATAATGGCGATGGTCAGGTAAACCGCTATCAGGGAACACCAGCCAACACTAATAACTGGACAGAGCAACAATGGAATGACGTACAAAGCATCAAACTTTACCTGTTGGCCACTACCGATCAAATCAATGGCTTTGAAGATTTTCGCACCTACCAGATGGGCGACATTACTGTTCAGCCCAATGGCGATAACCGCAATCGTCGTTTAGCCAGTACCACCATCTTTCTCTATAACCAGGCCTATCGGTGACCGGGGATGACACAGTTCAAAACAAAACAGCGCGGCATGATTCTGATGGTTTCCCTTTTATTTCTAATGATGCTGACCACTATTGCTGTCACACTGGTTAACCAGTCCAGCCGGTCACCGCGCATGATCGCCAATGCGGAAATAAAGCTGATTACGTTCAACCAGGCACAGGCAACGCTCAACCAGATTGCGGTTATGGGCATGGACAGTTTTGACCGGGGCATCTGTGGGGCGGACCAGGCTCCCTATAACCCATACGACCCTGACAATACAATGGACCAGGCACAGCAAGTGGCACATACCTGTGGTGCCAACAATACAGCGCCCAGCCCAAGTATTCACTATCAGGCTTCCAGCCAGACGTTACCCCGCAGCGAGAATGCCAGTGGTGTTGGTAAGTACAGCGTTGAGTTTTACCAGATTCAAACGGACAGTGCACTGTCAGGCATAGCCACCTCTCTGACCATGAACACCTATAAAGTGATGTTGGGTGAACAGGGAGGGTCGGCGACCGGGGACCGGAATGTCAATGTCGGCAGTACAGTGGCAACGGCAAGCCCATAGAAGCAGTTAGGGACCGTATCAGGAAGTTCTGGTTTCAGCATAAACATGAATAAAAAATGTGGTCGTATAATGTGGCATAAAGTGGTTTTACAAGGCATTAAATCTGCGGTAGTGATCGCTGTACTTTTACAGTTTGTTGCCCATGCTGACGATACGGAACTGTTTACTGGTGCCAATATTAACAATAATGCCAGACCCCAGGTGATGATCTTGCTGGATACATCTGGAAGTATGAACAATAATGCCCCATCCATTCCCAAACGCCCCTACAACCCATCAATAACCTATGGTGGCGACCGATCGCCCAATAACAGCTACACCATTTACTGGAATTACGCGTTATTAGTTGATGGTAGCCCATGTACGCCAGTTTATTTTTTCGGATCAGTTGTTGGTGCAACCTGCCCTGGTAATTACCTTAACTGGTATAATCAGGCTGAATTCCAACCTCCCGGAACCCGGATTAACCTGGCAGTTAATGCAATTACTGATCTTATCAATAATAACCCCGGAGTTGACTTTGGCCTTGCTGCTTTTCTGAATGGCAATAGTCGCGGTCTGGGGGGCTATATCAGACACCGAATAAGTCCGGATAGCAGCAAAATTCTAAACGACCTGAATTCTATTAACCCGGAAGGTGGAACGCCTCTTTGTGGTGCCTACTACGAAGTGCTTAACTTTTTTATGGGTCGGGAATTATATCGGGCACAACTGACCAATAGCCGCGATACCAGTGTCGAACAAATCCCTGGGAGCCAATACAAATCCACCAGTGATTATGGTGATGTTCCTGTGGTTAAACCCTGTCAAAACCTGTACGTCATCTATGTAACCGATGGGGAGCCGAGTAATGAATCTACCGTAAATACGACAGTCAAGTCTGATACCCGGCTGCTGATCGATGGGCTGACACCCATTACCAGCTGCGACAATTATGCTGATAACAACAATGGAACAAGTGAAAATTGTCTGCCAAAGCTTGCCGAATATCTTGCTAACCCAGGCCCTGGCGGACTTGATGGTGACATTGACACCGGCAATCAGAAAGCATTTACCTATACCATCGGTTTTGCCACCGACCAGCCACTGTTATACGACACCGCGAATAAAGGAAACGGTGTCTGCTATACAACCGTTGGCAGCAATACAGACTCTGAGACCGGATGTGTGGTAGTAAACGATATCGCTTCAGCGTTCCAGGGTGCCCTGGGGGAAATTCTCCAGCAAACCAGTACCTTCGTTTCTCCAGCAGTTGCCGTCAATACATTCAAGCGAACAGAGTCGCTGGACAATGCTTACTATGCCATGTTCCTCCCGACCGACTCCGCTCGATGGAAAGGCAATCTGAAAAAATTGAAAATCTATAAGGATGGCTCCAGTCCTTCCTGCACAGAGTTGAAAGATCACGTGCCAGGCACCGTGATTGATCGGCGATGTGATGCGGCACTGGATGATGGCAGCAACCGGATCGCTGATGGCCGCAGTTCGTATTGGGGGACCATTGATGATGGCAGTGATGTGGCCAGTGGGGGATTAGGGGCAACCCTTCTAAACTCAAGGGGGACGTTTTATACCAATTTGGTTAATGCTCAAAATCAGGAGTCAATTGGCTCACTGGATAATATTGATACGAGCCGTTTTAATCTTGACGGTAATGAGAGCTTCACCGCTACAGATCTGATTAACTGGATCAAAGGACTGGACAGCAATGGCAATACGCTGGACTGGGTTCTGGGCGATATTCTGCATTCAAGACCAGTAACTCTGAATTATGGTGATACTGATGGCGACGGCACCGAGTACAGTGAAAATAAACCCGATATACGACTGGCTTTTGGCACCAACTATGGCGTCCTGCATTTTATTGAGGATCAGGGGAGTAACGTGGTTGAGAACTGGTCATTCTTTGCCGGAGAAACCGCTGATAACGTCGCAAAGCTTTATGAAAACCGTGATGATGTAGGCCACCCCTACGGGCTTGATGGCCAGATAAGCGTCATTCGCCTTGATCAAAACAGGGACGGTAATATCAAACATACCGATGGTGATAAAATGGTTCTCTATTTCGGCATGCGTCGGGGTGGCAGCAGTTACTATGCCATTGACGTTTCCAATCCGGATGCCCCCCCTACCCTGCTTTGGCGGATTGACCATACCACACCAGGATTTACCGAGCTTGGCCAGAGTTGGTCAACACCAGCCCCTATCATTTTGCCAGGCTATCGGGATGTCGTAACAACCACCGAAGCCGGGGTCACAACCAGCTCAATATATTATAAATACGCACTTGCTTTCGGTGCCGGTTATGACTCAACCAATGATGATGATCGCCAAGGTGAAGATTTTATCGATGCAGCGGGTGACTCTCATAAAGTCAGGAAATATTCACAAAATGGCCGGGGCCTGTTCTTCGTTGACGCTTCGTCAGGGTCATTAATCCAATCATTTACTGCCCCTGACGCCATTGATACAGCAAACCCGATACAGTACGAAAGCAGTGATCTGAAATGGAGTGTGGTGGCATCCCCCGCACCCATGGACAGTAATGGTGACGGCCTTACAGACCGGGTCTACTTTGCAGACACCGGTGGCAATGTTTTCAGAATCGATATCGGTAAGGCTTATCCTGATGCCAATGCTCCCGATGTTGAAACTGCCCTGTGGTCCATGATCAAGCTTGCAGAGCTTGGGGCAGATGAGACAGATATACGTCCATCTCCGGATATTATCGACGATCGTCGTTTTATGTACCAACCGGAGCTGGTGAGAACTACTTACCGGGGACGTGCATATGATGCGGTAGTACTGGGCAGTGGTAACCGGGCCAACCCCATGGCCACTTCAAATACTGACCGTTACTACGTTATCCGTGATACCAATATTTTCTATAACCACTTTGGCAGTTGTAATGACTGCACAACACCACCCAACGTTATTTCCCATAGCGACTTGTACGATGCCAGCAGCAACCATATCCAGCAGGGTACTGATCAGCAAACCGCTGATGGCCTATCAGTACTGGACAGTAGTAAAGGCTGGTATATCAACCTTGCCGCTTCGGGGGAAAAGACAACCACCACCGGCGATGTTTACAGCGGACAGTTGCTTTATAGCACCTATGCACCCTCCTCTGCCCCGGGGGCCAACATCTGCACACCCAGTATCGGTTCCAGCCGCTTTTATGTGGTGGACCTTCACACTGCTTCGGCGATTCGGGACGTAAACAATGATAATGATAAAGAGATAAATGACCGGTTTTCCTTATTTTCCGTTGTAGGGATGCCCGGTGATGCCACTATTGTCTCCCTTGGTAAAGACAGTCTCTCCCTCGGTAAAGACAATGGCTCCCTCGATAAAGACAGAGTCCCCCTCGGTAAAGACGGGAACCTGATCGATTTGAATACCGGATACAGCGGTGCTGTCAATGAAGTCGGTATGCATCGCAGTGGCTGGATAGAACAATAGCAATACATCAGGAATAAAATAACATGGAAAAAGCCTCAGGCTTTACGCTTATCGAGCTAATTATCGCCGTTGTTATTGTTGGCATACTGGCCTCTATTGCTGTGCCAAGTTACCAAAACGCTATCCAGAATGGTCGGCGTGCAGAAGGACAGACAGCATTGCTGGATATTGCTGGAAGACAGGAGCAGTTTTTCCTTGATAACCATCAATACACCGCTGATTTAAGGAATCTTGGCTTGGGAGCCAATCCATTTATATCAGACGATGGCTGGTATTCAATCAGTGCTGCCTGTGGAGCCGCCGGGGATGATTTCGTCTGTACCGACGGTTTTGAGTTGACTGCAACACCACAGGGAGGTCAGGTACCTGATGGCAACCTGGTCCTCGACTCTTTAGGTAACAGGTCCGGCAATTGGTAAGGCTAAACAAATCGGAATTGGTCTGAAAACCCACTCTTGTTAGGCAAAGATCCCCGATATTCTCGGTGATCTTTCTGAGGTTTATGCTTTCCTTATGATTAACTTTGTCATAGGTATTTCAGGTTTTTGTTAAAAAACCAATAAACATGATTGGATAATATCAATTAAACAAATCCACCAGCTTTCTGGCTATAGTAAATCCCGGTGGCAGCTCTGGCGGATTATCCCGATGAAACCAGCCGCCAAAGCTGAGTTCTTTTTCTTCGAGGACAAGCTCACCACTTTTGTATTCCCCATGAAACCCCATCATCAATGAATGGGGAAAAGGCCAGCTCTGACTGAAACAGTAATGGAGTTTGCCCAGCGTGAGGCCTGTTTCCTCAAGTACCTCACGATGCACAGCCTCTTCAGCACTCTCCCCGGGCTCTACAAAACCTGCCACCAGCGTATGCATGGTTGAATTTTTGCCATGGCGATGATGTCGGACCAGCAGCATTTCCTCCCCCCGTGTCACCAGAACAATGACACAGGGAGAAATCCTTGGATAGGCATGGTGCCCACATTGGGTGCAAGCCATTGCCCACTCTCCGACTTTTTCCTGCATCTGATGACCACAACAGCCACAAAAGGCATGTTCCCTGCGTGAAGTCAGGATCTGCAGGCCATGGCTAAGGAAACTGTAAACCGTTGAGTCTGACCCAGACAGTAAGGCCCTGATGCTTATAGTACCTGTTTCAACAGTGAGACTTGAGAGTGCAACAATCCCTGCTGCCTTGCCATGAAGATAGCCGGTGACTATCGCCTGATGTTTGATTGCCAGCTGAAACTTATCGAGACTGGACCAGAGGAAGTTTTCTCCGATGCTTTCTTCATTCAAAACAACCTGCCCCTCAAACAGTACCAGCCAGCAATGGCCACTCAGTTCAGGTTGCACGCCTTGCAAAGGTGAATAGTTCACATCCATCACATCGGTAAGATCATGATCCAGTGGCAAAGCAAACTCCTTGATTCCTTTCCATACCCTGAAAGACTGTGTCAATCACCCTTCGTCATGCATCCTGAGCAGATAAAGGACGCTCAGGGTGAACGGAGATTAAACACATTAAACTCATTAAAATTATGAACTAATCATTAGCAAGCCACAGGCAGTTGCCCGACTGTTTTTGAATCTGTTCCAGCTTGTTCTGATGGTTTTGCAACTCAGTATCACTGACAGAGATGACTCTCAGTGCTGGCCTGCCAGCAGCCAGTCGCCGGATAGTACTACCGCCCTCTTCCGAATCACCAGCGCCATCATCACTGCTTACCAGGGAAAGAGCCGTCTGCCCGCCGGTCATGGCAAGGTAGACTTCCGCCAGAATCTCAGAGTCCAACAACGCGCCATGCAGGGTTCTCGAAGAGTTATCAATAAAGTAGCGCTTACATAAAGCATCCAGGTTATTTTTCTGTCCCGGATGCTTTTTCCTGGCAAGGGCCAGGGTATCAAGCACACCACAACAACCTTCTACATTGGGAAACCCTCGACGTAACAGGGAAAACTCGTGGTTGATAAAACCAACATCAAACGCTGCGTTATGAATAACCAGCTCGGCTCCGCGAATAAACTCGAGAAATTCATCAGCAATGGCACTGAAAACCGGCTTATCGGCCAGAAATTCATTGGTAATGCCGTGGACTTCGATGGCTTCCTGCTCTACCACACGCTGCGGGTTGATATAAACGTGGTAATGGTTACCGGTGAGCTTCCGGTCAATCATCTCCACGCAGCCTATTTCAATAACTCTGTGCCCTTGTTTAGGGTCAATACCGGTGGTTTCTGTATCAAGAATGATCTGTCGCATAGTTAACGGTTCTCAAATATTGGCCAGGAGGCTATCTACTTTTTGAAAGCTTCCGCACCCTTACAGGCCAGCCGGTCAGCAATTTCATTTTCCCGATGACCGGCATGACCTTTGATCCATCGCCAGTCGATATCGTGTCGTTGATTCTGTTGATCCAGCAGCTGCCAGAGATCCTGATTCTTCACTGGCTGACCAGCCGCTGTTTTCCAGTTTTTCCGTTTCCAGCCGGTCATCCATTCAGTGATACCTTTACGGACATACTGGGAGTCGGTAGTAAGAATAATTGAACAGGGCCGTTTAAGAGCCTTGAGCCCTTCTATCGCCGCCATAAGTTCCATCCGGTTATTGGTGGTTTCGGGTTCACCGCCAAAAAGCTCTTTCTCTACAGTGCCGTAACGGAGTAACACCCCCCAGCCTCCAGGCCCGGGGTTTCCTTTACAGGCACCATCGGTAAAAATTTCAACTGTCTGACTCAAAAGAACTCCAGTCTTTGTTTACTTTCACGGAACTGGTTCTACCAGCACTGGGGCGGGTCAATGGCTGACCGACAAAACGCCTGCGCACATCGGACCACACTTTTCTTACCGGGGTCAGTCCGGGGGTTTCGCGGGTGGCAATCATCATATAAAAGCCACCGACCGGTAACTGAAGTTGTTCCAGCCTTTCTTCAATCAGATCACCACGCAAACCGGTAAAGAAACGTTTCAGCGGTTGAACATAGCCACCATAAACGATTCTTTCCACATTGAAATTGAGCAGGGCAAGCCAGTCTTTCAACCTTGAGGTCGAAATAAAATGCGCATCCCTGAGAAGACGACGCTGACCTGGCACACACCACCGAACAATATTGGTCATGCTGTAGGGGTTGAAGCCAATAATTATCAGCTTGCCATCCGGTATAATGGTATTCGCCGCCTCACTGAGCAAACGATGTGGGCTGTCGGCAATTTCCAGCGTGTGTTGCAACAGAACAAGATCCAGGCTTCCCGGTGACACTGGCCAGTAATGGGGATCAGCCATCACCTGTGGTCTCGGGCAATCGGCAAGATGGCTGGAACCGAGGATAAACTGTCTTCTTACCGGACTGCTGAACATCAGGTCTTTATGCCAGGAGGCAGAGTATTGCCCCGCATGGAAACCAAAGATGGTACCTAACTCTCGTTCCAGCAGACTTTTTTCATAGTCAACCAGTAACCTTCCTGAGTCGGTATCGAGCCAGCGGCGCAAGCCTCCAATACGGTCAGAGAAACTGCTTTTGGTCCTTTTCCGAAATCGTCGAATCATGCAAATTATTGTACCAATAAACAGTCAATACTTGTCCCGGAACACCCCAGAGACTTTCCATCATCAGGTCTGTTCATGTTAACCTCGTTAAGATCGAGTTTATACAGAAAATATTATTCTATGACATCAGCAGATATCGGCTATAACATCTTCAACCGGACAACCTCGTAGCATATACACGCTCAACACTGATCTTCCCTGTGCAGCAGTACCAACGATGATCACAGGGATGAAAGAAAGGACATTCAAGGCGATGCTGATTATATCTCCGATAACCGCATTTAATGACAACTACATCTGGATGTTTCATTCGCCGGATAGCCGGGATGTTTTTGTGGTTGATCCCGGTGATGCCAGGCCGGTTGAACAGGCACTGAATCATCATGGACTCAATCTGGCGGGCATTCTCATCACCCACCACCATTTTGATCATACTGGCGGAGTCGCTGAACTGACCAGCAACAGAAATATTCCGGTTTACGGTCCTGACAACCCGAACATCAAGGGAATCACTCACCCTTTGCGTGATAATGATACGGTTAAGCTCAGCGCCTGCCAGTTTAAAATTCTGGCCACTCCCGGCCACACACTGGACCATATTGCTTACTTTACCGATTTCGGCGACGATGAAAATCCAGCGCTTTTTTGTGGAGACACTCTATTTGTTGGTGGTTGCGGCCGATTATTTGAAGGGACGGCAGAACAGATGTACAGCAGTCTGTCCCGTCTGGCTTCGCTCCCCGGCCATACACGGATTTACTGTGCCCATGAATACACTCAGGCCAATCTCAAATTTGCCCGGGCAGTGGAGCCAAATAACCGGAAGCTACAGGAACAGGTTATGCAAGTTGCTGAGTTACGCTCTGAAAACCGGCCTACTGTGCCCTCAACCCTGAGAAAGGAATTGGACACAAATCCGTTCCTGAGATCAGACCAACCGGAAGTTATTCAAGCCGCCTCTGACAGGGATCCGTCCTCAAGTGCCAGCCCCGTTGATGTTCTAAGGGTAATCCGAGCATGGAAGGATAATTTTTGATAGTGGTAAAATAATGAACTGATAATACTCAGAACCCTATATATGACCAAAGCCCCCTACTTAACAGGCCAGCCGTTTATTTTTGGCCCACCCCGACGGACTCTGCCAACGCTGGCCCTTTCGCTGTTTCTGACTGGTTGTCAGCTGGTGAGTAACTCGCCCTCATCTTCGGCATCCACCGTCAAGAAAGAAACCAGGCCAATTGTTGAAAAGCCTTCTGTGGAAAAAGTGGAGGTCACAACACCGGAGAAGATAACGCCTGAAAAAAAAGAACCGGTGGTCATCGACGACCTGTGGGTTCGCATTCAGTCAGGCCTGGCAATGGATCTTGACCAGAATAACCCGCGAATCCAGGCGGAACTGAACTGGTATAAACGTCACAAGTCTTACTTCAGCCAGATTTCCAAACGTTCAGAGCCCTACCTCTATTTTATTGTCAAAGAAGCGGAAGCGAGAAATGTTCCCCTGGAACTGGCTCTGATGCCCATTGTAGAGAGCAGCTTCGATCCCTTCGCCTACTCTCATGCAGGTGCTTCAGGGCTCTGGCAGTTTATGCCGGCAACGGGTAAACACTATGGCCTCGATCAGAACTGGTGGTATGACGGTCGCCGGGATGTGGTACATTCTACCCGTGCAGCACTGGACTATATGCAAACCCTGTACAATAGATTTGGCGACTGGGAGCTGGCACTGGCAGCGTTTAACTCTGGCCCCGGCCGGGTACAGCGGGCTGTTCGGAAAAACAAAAAGCTCGGTAAATCTACCCGTTTCTGGGCACTTGATCTTCCCAGGGAAACCACGGCCTATGTGCCAAAACTGATCGCCCTCGGCAAAGTGGTTCGAAATCCATCCAAACATGGCGTTCAGTTGAGCAAAATCCCCAATAAGCCCTACTTCGCCAAGGTAGATACCAGTGGTCAGCTGGATATGGCCAAGGCAGCCAAACTGTCGGGTGTCGAATTGGAAGAACTCTACCGACTCAACCCCGGGCTGAACCGCTGGTCAACGCCACCGGAAGGTCCTCACCACCTGGTAGTCCCAGTCACTCATGCTGAACATTTCCGGACTCAGCTGGCAAGCCTGCCGCCGGAGAAACGGGTAAAATGGGATCGCTACACAGTGAGTGCCGGTGACACCCTGAGTACCATTGCCATGAAATACCGGACCAGTGTCAATGTCATTACTGAGGCCAATAAACTCAGCGGCACCATTATTCGTATTGGTCAGGGCCTGATGATCCCGGTAGCGGCGAAAACAGCAGAAAGTTACACGCTCAGTGCCAGCCAGCGCCTTGCAGCAAAGCAAGATCGTTCGGTGAATGGCCGTTACAGAGTTGAGTACCTGGTAAAGTCTGGCGACAGCTTCTGGACGATTGCCCAAAAGTACGATGTTGGTGTTAACGAGCTGGCTCGTTGGAACAATATGTCTCCCAAAGATACACTGCGAATTAATCAGAAGCTGGTGGTCTGGAAGAAACAGGATTCACAAAATGCAGTTGTGAGAAAGGTACACTACAAAGTCCGTTCCGGTGACTCCCTGGCCAAAATTGCCTCAAAGTTTAATGTGAATGTCGCCCAGATCAGGGATTGGAACAGCGATATGAATGGCAAATTCATTCACCCCGGCCAGCAGGTCACATTATTTGTCAATGTAACCCGCAGCTTCTGACACCCCCACCTTTCCGGCAGATGCTATCCTGATAGCTTTTTTGCTGGAAGGTCCTGATCTTTGATCATCTCTCCCAAAAATAAGATAAGTCTTTAAGAGCAGACATCGGGATTACGGCTATGGGGTTTACCGTCTTCAGATTAACAACACCGCTGATCATCTGTGTCTTGAGTATCAGTCCAATGCTATCTGCTGCAGACCAGAACAGCAGGTTAAGACACGCCATCAGCCTTTATGGTGAGCCCGGGTATGCTGAGAGCTTTCGGCACTTTAACTATGTTAATCCCGATGCACCAAAAGGTGGTGAGCTGAAACAGGGCGTTATTGGTCATTTTGACAGCCTTATCCCTTATATTGATCGTGGCACAGCCGCGGCTGGCAGCCATATGATGTATGATACGCTGCTGGCCAGATCCTGGGATGAGCCCCTGACCAAATATGGCCTGATTGCCGAGGGTATAGAACTTGCCCCTGATAATACCTGGGTCTCCTTTGCCATAAACCCGGCGGCCCGATTCCATGATGGCCACCCCGTCACTGCTTATGATGTTAAATTCAGTTTTGACCTGCTCCGGGAAAAAGGGTCAACGTTTTATAAACAGTTCTATCAGGATGTCGAGAAGGTAGAAGCCACCAGCAGCCACAGAGTACTTTTTGTGTTCAGGCATAGCAATAATCGGGAACTGCCATTGATTCTTGGGCAAATGCCCATTCTACCGAAACACTATTGGGCAAACCGTGATTTCTCTTCTCCCGGTATGGAGATTCCTGTCAGCAGTGGCCCCTATAAACCTGTGAAAATAGAGCCAGGACGCTCAATAACCTTTGCCAGGGTCGAAAACTACTGGGGGAAAGATCTGCCCGTTAACCGGGGAAGAAACAATTTTGATCGCATTCAATACGAGTATTATCGAAACAGCCATGTCCTTTTAGAAGCCTTGCAGAAAGGAGAATACGATTTCAAAGCCATCAGCGACCCTCGCGTCTGGCATGACCAGATACGGGATGAATCACTGAAAAAAAACCAATTGATTCGCACATCTTTAAGCAATCGTAACCCACAGACATTAACCATCACCTACAACACCAGAAGAGAGATTCTATCAGAGCCGGGTGTCAGAGAAGCACTGGGATATGCCGTTGAGTTTGACTGGATCAATCGACACTTATTCCATGGTATGTACCATCGGGCAGACAGCGTTTTTGCCGGGACAGAACTGGGGGCTTCGGGAAAACCCTCTCAACAGGAAACAGAACTGCTCTCAGTATGGAAACATGAAATTCCGGAACAAGCATTGGATCAGGCATGGATTCCACCGGGGGATGAGCCCCGGATGACCCGCCGGGATCGCAAAAGAAAAGCGCTATCGCTGTTAAAGCAGAGCGGCTGGACCATCAACAACAACCAGCTGGTGAACCAAAACGGCAAACCGCTGGAGCTTGAAATCCTGTTGTCCTCTTCTGAAGATGAACGGATCTTTATTCCAGTTCAAAAGACTTTGGAAAGCCTGGGGATCAGACTGAATATAAGAACCGTAGACGCTGCCCAATATGTTGAAAGGCTAAGAAACCAGGACTTTGATATGGTTCTGTACACCTTTCCCCACACGCCCTCACCCGGCACAGAGCAGGCCAGCTTATGGGGTTCAGCGACTGTTGACCAGCACGGTTCCAGAAATATTGCCGGTATCAAGCTGAAATCCATTGATAGCCTGACGGAGAAAATACCCCGGGCCAACTCCAGGGAGGAACTGCTAACGCTGGTCAAATCCATGGATAGAATCATTCTCTGGAATCACTATGTACTGCCACTTTGGTACCAGCCCCACTGGCTGATAGTCCACAAACAGCAACTGAGGTACCCGAAAAATCCTGCGCCCTATGCACTGGATTTGAGTACCTGGTGGTACCAGAAAAACCAATAAGTGTGGCTAATTGAAAGGAACTCGCGGGATGACTGACTTTTTGAAAAATGGATTTCTATTTATCAGTCTTATCTACTCTGTGTATGCCTGCGCAAACCCTGCCGATAAAAATTCAACGATAGCTCATGGCCTGAGCTTTCATAACTCGCTGCAATATCCTGATAATTTTACCCACTTTGGCTATGCCAACCCCAATGCCCCCAAAGGCGGTACTCTGAGAAAAGGCGTTATCGGCAGTTTTGATACGTTTAATACTTTTGCCCCAAAAGGCATCTGGGCTGATGGCAGCTACTTTCTCTATGACCCGTTGATGGCCAGGGCCGGTGATGAACCCTATTCAGTCTATGGCCTGATCGCCCGGCAAATTGAGTATCCGGATGATTTTCGCTGGGTCATATACCATCTGAATCCCCATGCCCGGTTTCATGATGGACACGCCATCACCTCAGAAGATGTTGTCTATACCTTCCAATCACTGAAAAAACGAGGCCCACCTCACTACAGGCACCTCTATGGAATCATTGATAATGTCGAGGCTATATCGACAACGTCTGTTCGTTTCAGTTTTTCTGAGCCACCAGCCAAAAGTCTGATTCTTCGACTCTCTCAACTCAGGGTGCTGCCAGCGCACTACTGGCAGCGACCAGAGCGTGACCTCTTCAAGGCGACACTGAAGCCCCCACTGTCCAGTGGTCCTTACCGGGTAAAAGAGTTCAGCCCCGGACGCTTTGTTACCTATGAACGTGTTACGGATTATTGGGCAGCTGACCTGGCCGTCAACAAAGGTCGACATAATTTTGATCTTATCAGAACAGACTATTTCCGGGACGACAGCATAGCCCTTGAGGCCTTTAAAAAAGGAGAGTACGACCTCCGCATTGATGCCAATCCCCGAAGCTGGTCACAGGCTTATAAACCAACGCAGACAGGTAAAGCAAAATTCATTCAGGAAAAAATAGATAACAAAAGTCTGGGCATGCGAGCGTTTGTATTCAATCTGAGAAAGCCGGTTTTTGCCAGTCGAAAAGTCAGAAAAGCCATTTCACAGGCGCTGGATTTCAACTGGATGAATCAACACCTGTTTTTTGGGATGTACCATCAGGCCTACAGCCTTTTCTCTAACTCAGACCTTGCGGCTGATAAGCCACCTTCTGACAAAGAGAAGACAATTCTCGCTCCCTGGCAGAATAAGCTTCCTGATGAGCTGTTTACCAATCACTGGGAGCCGGTTCAGACAGACGGTTCAGGCAACTGGCGAAACAACAAGACACTGGCCTTCCAATGGCTGAAAGAAGCAGGTTATAGCTACAAAAACAAAACGCTTGTTGATCCCCATGGTCAACCACTGAAGTTTGAAATTCTGTTGACTGACCCTGAACATGAACGCTTTGTGATTCCATTCGTCCGCAATCTCAGTGAACTGGGTATTGCCGCCAGCATGAATACCGTAGATGCCTCGCGGTACATCAATCGTCTCCGCAGGTTTGATTTTGATATGATCATTCACGGCTTTTACCCTGGCATTACCCCCGGTACCGAGTTGAAAAATTTCTGGGGCAGCGCCAGCGCAGACAGTGACGCGGGACAAAACCTTTCCGGCATTAAACTCGACTCGCTGGACCGTATGATAGATAAAGCCATCATGGCAACAACCCGTGAAGAGCTGGCTCTTTACACCCGGGCCATTGATCGGATCGTACTCTGGCACTACGCGGTCATTCCTCAATGGTACCTGCCCTATTGGCCAATGGTTTACTGGCCGGGATTGCAACACCCTGAGCTTGCCCCGCCTTTTGACAATGGCTTAAGTACCTGGTGGCGGGAATATTGATATGCTGACAAAGCAGGACTGGTACTTAACAACCATCCATGGTTCAGTCTATATTAGAACGATTACTTATATACAAGACTGCACAGAGATTCTTAAATACTAACGGTTGCTTATGATGGTCATGAATTCTGGTTATCTTACACTTGCAGCGCTGACCCTTGGGGTGACTCTCTCTTATTCCAGCGGGTCATCAGCCACTGCCTCGGGACATACAACCGGGTCTGAGCACGAGGTCATCGCTAAAACGTCACTGGTGCTGCACGGTGAAGCGAAATATGGCAGCAAGCCCTTTACGCACTTTGATTATGTCAATCCGGATGCCCCCAAAGGCGGCAGTATTCGTATGGCTGCCAGTGGTACCTTTGACAGCCTCAATCCATATACCAACAAAGGAACCCCGGTTAGCGGTATCGAGCTTATTTATGACACATTGATGATCCAGAGCCGTGATGAGCCTTTCTCCCTCTATCCACTCATCGCCGAGTCCGCAGAAAAAGCCTCTGATAACAGCAGCATTACCTTTAATCTGAACCCCGACGCCCGTTTCCATGATGGTCAGCGGATCACTGCTGACGATGTAAAATACACCTTTGAACTGCTGACCCGTCAGGGACACCCTTTCTATCGCAGTTACTATTCCGATGTGGACACCGTCACCGTTCTTGCCGATCGTCGGGTCAAATTCACATTCAAACATAGCAATAACCGTGAACTGCCTTTTATTCTGTCAGAGCTGCCTGTGCTCCCTAAACATTACTGGGAACTGGATGAGAATGATTTTTCCTCTGCCTCACTGCAAATCCCCCTTGGCAGTGGTCCCTATCAGGTTAAAAGTGTTGATGGCGGCCGGAGTATTGTCTATCAGCGGGTCAAGGATTACTGGGCCAAAGACTTACCCGTTAACAGGGGCCGATATAATTTTGATGAGGTCAGTTACGACTACTACCGGGACGAACATGTTGCCCTGCAGGCACTGAAAGCTGGCGAATATGACCTGCGCTATGAAAATATTGCCAAAAACTGGGCCACTGCCTACGACGTACCCCCGGTTCACAACGGTGAACTGATTCTGGCCACCATCCCTACCCGAAACCCTGCGCCTATCCAGGGCTTTGCCTTCAACCTGCGACGGGACTTCCTGCAGGATCCCCTGGTCCGAAAAGCCATGGGCTATGCCATGGATTTCGAATGGCTGAATCGCAACCTGTTCCATGACAGCTACATTCGTTCGAAGAGCTATTTTGGCAATTCAGGCATGGAAGCCACCGGCATTCCAGAAGGCGATGAACTGAAACTCCTTGAGCCCTGGCGTAATCAGTTACCGGCAGAACTCTTTACCAGACCCTATAGCGTTCCGGTAACCAATGGTTCCGGCAATATCCGGCCGCAACTGAAAAAAGCACTGAGGCTATTGAAAAAAGCAGGGTGGACCCTTGAGAACAACCAGCTGGTCAATAACAATGGCCAACCCCTGGAGGTTGAGTTACTGCTCGGACAACCCTCTCTTGAGCGGGTGGCACTGCCCTTCAAGAAAAATCTGGAACAAATGGGCATTGAACTGAAGATCCGAACCGTTGATATCTCCCAATACATCAACCGTATTCGTGACTTTGACTATGACATGATCGTTGCCGGCTATGGCCAATCTGCCTCTCCGGGTAATGAGCAGACGGGTTTCTGGGGCAGTAAAGCGGCAGACACCAAAGGCAGCCGTAACTACATGGGAATCAAAGATCCGGTGGTGGATGCCATGATTGATCATGTGATTGATGCCACCAGCAGAGAGGAGCTGACGACCGCAGTAAAAGCGCTGGACCGGGTGCTGTTGTGGGGTGAGTACCTGATTCCCCAGTGGTACTACCCTTATGACCGAATCGCCCATTCCAGCCGATTAATCAGGCCAGAATCAGAACCTTTGTACAGTACCGACATTTATACCTGGTGGATCGACAGTCAACCGGATGCAACAACTGAGTCATCCCGGAACAACGGTGATGCCGGGGCGACAGCCGATAACGCTGAAAACGACAGTTCATGGTTATACTCAGCACTGATATTGCTGGGACTTATTCCTGTCTGGATTTATCGCCGCAGAAAAAACCGTTAACAGGAACCCGCCATGAGCAGCTATATCTTGCGCCGACTTGCCCTGATGATCCCGACCCTGTTCGGGATCATGCTGGTGAACTTTGTTATCATTCAGGCCGCTCCCGGTGGCCCGGTGGAACAGATGATTGCCAAACTTGAGGGTTTTGAAGTCAATGCCATCAGCCGAATCGGAGGTTCCGGTAACGCCGAAGTCCAACAGATGAGTCTGGATGAGAGCGGAGAATATCGCGGACGCAGAGGTCTTGACCCGGAACTGATCAAAGATATCGAGCAACTGTACGGCTTTGATAAGCCAGCCCATGAGCGGTTTGTGCAGATGATCAAAAACTACCTGACCTTTGATTTTGGCGACTCGTTTTTCCGCGACGCCAAAGTGGTCGACCTGATTAAGGAGAAACTGCCGGTCTCAATTTCACTGGGCCTCTGGAGCACCCTGATCATCTACCTGATCTCCATTCCGCTGGGTATTCGCAAGGCATTGAAACACGGCAGTCGGTTCGATATCTGGTCAAGCGCTGTGATCACCACGGGTTATGCGATTCCGAGCTTTCTTCTGGCCATTCTGCTAATCGTGCTGTTTGCCGGAGGCAGTTACTGGAACGTTTTCCCACTGCGAGGGCTGGTATCGGACAACTTCGACGAATTAAGTCTGATAGGTCAGATCCGCGACTATATCTGGCACATGATATTGCCCATCATCTGCATGGTCATCAGTGGCTTTGCCACACTGACCATGCTCACCAAGAATTCATTCCTTGATGAAATCCATAAACAATATGTGCAAACCGCAAGAGCCAAAGGGCTGGATGACCGAAAAGTCCTGTATGGCCATATCTTCCGTAATGCCATGTTGCTGGTGATTTCCGGCTTCCCTGCGGCGTTAATAGGCATCCTGTTTACCAGCTCCTTGCTGATTGAAATCATTTTTTCTCTGGATGGGCTCGGACTGCTTGGCTATGAAGCCGCCATCAACCGGGATTATCCCGTGGTTTTTGGCTCTCTTTATATCTTTACCCTGCTGGGTATGCTGATCAAACTCCTCGGTGATCTCACCTATGTCGCCGTTGACCCCCGTATTGACTTCGAAGCCAGGGACTGACGTGGAATGACAAAGTTCAAACTTAATCCGCTCAACCAGCGCCGCTGGCAGAATTTCAAGCAGAATCGCCGGGGTTATATTTCGCTCTGGCTATTCAGCATTCTCTTCGTCATAACCTTGCTGGCAGAGGTGGTGGCTAACGATAAGCCACTGCTGCTCTGGTACGATGGCAGCCCCTATTTCCCGACCCTGGTCACCTATCCGGAAACCACCTTTGGCGGAGAGTTTGAACTGGAAATGGACTACCGACAGGAATTTGCCAAAGAACTGGTCGAGCCCAAAGGATGGATGCTCTGGCCACCCATTCGCTACAGTTACGACACCATTAATTATGCCCGTATTGCGCCCGCCCACC